>CAZBHP010000053.1:0-9751 GCA_964491795.1 uncultured bacterium
AGATCATCACCTTCAAGTACTGCCAACACGGCATTTAGCTTTTCTTTTGGAATATGGTGAAGACCTATAAAAAGACTGACTAAATCAGCACTCTCTGAAGGGATTATCTCTGCATTTAAAGGTTCGTAGTCATGAAGAGGCACGAATAGATCTGTTGGGCTTGGAATTCCTGCTTCTATATGATCAGAAAAACGCTGTTCTGTATTCACAACGATCATCTTGCCAGATAGATTTAAACGCTTTTTTAAAGGCTTAATCATTCTGCCCGGGTAGCCAATCTCTACATAACCATCAAAAGGCTCATCATGAAGAAGAGACTTTACTTGGTCTCCTAATTCGTTTTGTAAAGAACGAAGAGAGCGTAAAGAGGCGAGTAAGTTACTAAAAAACCCATTTTTAGCTTCGCTTATTTGCGAAAGCAGAAGAGGGTATACCTCTTCATCTGAGACTTGTTCGGCAAATATCTTATCCATTAAGGAAAAGAGTTTGGGTGAGTCTAATTGCATGAAAATATTGTCTAAAAAGTCTCTTATTTCCTCTCTCATCCCTGTTTCTTTAGCAAAGAGATCCTGATATTTTGAAGATGATCTCGAATCAATCTCCTCACTAGTACTTAGATAATGGGAGAAAAATCCGCTATTGAAACGATTAGAAGGATCCCATTTTCTTTTAAGTTCCTGTACTTGTTTCCAATTAGGGTAACTTTTTCTAAATTGCTCTAAGGAAGGGATTGCTTGGTAAGGTAAATAGTAGCTGCCTTTACATCTTTCAAGAACGCTCAACACTTCATTCATCCATTTCTTAGTGTGAGCGATATCTTGAGGTTTTAGAGACTGATTAAAGAAAAGGACAATTGCAAATCGCTCCCCATCAGGTGCATAGTTAAAGCTTTTGCAGCTGTTTTTTGCCACATAGCGCACAGATGCATTGAAAATAGGGACTTTGTGCCTGTTTAAGATAGAGGCAAGCTCTCCCAAAAAAGGTTCTAAGTATTCTGGTTTTACAAAATACTCTTGTAACCACTCTACATCGAGATTGGATGCTGATAAAATAGCTCGGATGGATGGCTGCATCAGTTGATTACGAGTTCCTAAAACGGGCTCTAAAGCATTTAGCTTTTCCTCTTTCCATGCTAACTTTCGCAGAGCTTTTACTCTTCTTAAAGTTTGCAGTTCGATTCGATCTAATCTACTCCCTTTATCAGGCTCTCCAGTAAGGCTAGTAAGGATACTGCTTTCAGAAGGGCCTTGCGATGTATAGTTAACTGCAACCCCTTCTCGAAATAACTTTCCAGGCTCTAAAGAAAGGCGGTAGTAATGTAATGCGATTGCAGGATCAGCTAGTACTTTCTCTCGAAAATAGTTAACATAAGAGGAAGGATCAACGATTTCTCCTTGGCAATTTAAGAGTTCATTATCAACTAAAGCGATCTCTGCCTTGACAATGACTCCGAAACCGCCTAAGCCGCCAATGGCTAAGTGAAAAAGTTCATCTTTAGGGGTCAAGCGGAGCAATGTTCCTTCATGATTGATCAGATGAATGGCTAGCACCGTTTGGTCTAGAGAACCCCTTTTGTGATCCCATCCATGGCAGTTAATCGATAAAGATCCGCCTACAGAAAAAATATTAGATGCTTGCATCACTTGGACAGCTAGAGCCTTTTCATTAGCAGCCTCCTGCACTTTTTCCCATGTTGCACCAGGACCGCAAAGCACAACTTTCTTGTCAGCATCAACAACAACTTCGTCTAGGAAATCTGTATGGAGTAAAATGTCTTTATAGTCGGAGGGAAGGGCCTGTTTTCCTTGGCTAAACAATTTGCCAGCGATGGTTATCTTTTTATTGAATTTTTTAGCTTTGTGGAGGATTTCTTGAACCTCTTCGACAGTCTTCGGGTAAAACTCCATTGCATGAGCAGAATAGAGTTTTCCATAAGGGCAAATAGCACTATTACTCTTCTCTAGTGGAATAAAGTGATTGGTAACTAAGTCGGCTCCAAAAAGGGAAGCAGGAGTGGCAAATAGCCCGAGCAAATTTTTAAAGGCTCTCATTCGGTACCACGTAGCATTTTCAAAATTTCCGGTCGTTTTAGAGTACAGGCTCATACCTGTTGCATAGACAAAATCAGAGGCTAATGTGATGGGGAATACGGTAGCTGCCATGAGGCGAGAACCAATAGCTGTAGCAGGCAAGAGCGTCCAATGCTTATAGCCATTTTTGAGAAACTCATCATTGGATATAGCAAGTTTTGCTGTAAGAAAACTTTCTCTCGGTACGCTTCTTACCTCTTTTTCAAGGCACATATGCTTTGCAAAAACAGGCTCGTACTCGACTTTAGAAGCCTCGATGTTCATCACATGATAGACATCTTTGCCGATCAAAAAGAAAGATGTTAATAGGTAAGCTACAAACCCAACTAAAACGACTTTGAAAACAAGTTTTCTTTTAAAAATCATAAATCCTTAATTATCTTATTAAAGGACCTAAAATTTTCTCGTAGTCAGTGAAATTGGGCAAGGATAAAGTTAGTTCAAAAGAAGAATGGGAGCTAAATAAAAGTTTAAAGAGAGGGTCATATGCTTTTTAAAAGACTATAAGGAGAGCTCCATGAGGGTAATGGTGTTTCATAACTTCTCAAAAAGAATAACCAATTTTTGCATAGAACTGATTGGAGCTATAGCCACTTCCAAATTCTCCGTTGTAGCTAACCGATCCGTAGATGTTACCTTTTGTTTGCCAGAAAAGTTCGAGGGCAGGGGAGATGAGATTTTGGGTGCTCGTAAAGCTCTCCACGATGAAGGAAGTTGGAGCTGCGACAATGGCTGCCTTGAGATAGCCTACGTCATGAGGCTTTTTATAGACGTAGCTTAATTTCGCTTGTATGATGAAAATACCCCAGCTGTACTCGGTTGTGTCAAACCCGCTGAGCCCTGTCTCAAAGCGTAGCATCCAGGAAGTTTTGGAAAAGACCTTCATATTATAAGGAAAAGCCCCTTTCTCCGTATAGCTTGGATCCCATTCATAGACCCAATCTAGTAAAGCGAAAGGCTCGATCGTGGTGTTTTTTGTTGTAGTTCTTTTTACAGTGAAATCGTAACCAGTACCCACATGGAGATCAATTTGTTGTGCACAGTAAGAGCTTTTTGCAGTTTCATGAAAGCCAGGGTAGGAGATCACACGTTTTTGATTGATACCCATGCACTCGCCGGCGACGACAGCATTGATATAGAAGTCAGAGAAAAATCTAATTGCATAGAGACTTAAGTATCCTGCATTGATGTGGCTATTGCCCATAGACTGATGTTCTTTAGTCGCTGAATATGCATAGCCTGCAAGGACGCCCGCACAACCCTCATTGGTGTAGCCATAATCATAGGCCGCTAAAAAACCACCGCTATCGAAATCAAAAGCGGGGGTTTGCTCCTGAGAATTTTGCTTACTAAATTGACCAAAAGCCATACCCCAGATTTGGGAGTTGGTGTTTTCTGCGGGGGTGTGCATTGTAGGGGATGGCGCTGAAGGACCTACAGCTAAAATTGCGCTGCTCGTTAAAAATGCTGTTTCCTCCCCCTGACAGAGCTGAAGATCGGTGGTTTTAAATGGAGTCTTCATCCTACTCTGTCTAGATGAATTGGTTTTAGCTTCTTGATTTTTGCTGGATTTCTGAGCTAAGTGTATTGTGGTAAAATAAGAGTTAACGGTTCCAGAAAACATGAACATAACGTTTTGTGCAGCAAAAGTAGAACTTGCATTTCTGGCGGGGCTAATAGAAGTAAGAGCTTGTTGATATTGTGGGAACGGGAGACCATTTAAAACTTCAAATTGCTCTGTGAGACCAAGCGATGCAGCGCTTGGCACTAAAAGATTGAAGTAATTGGCAACTATTGAGATATTGCCCTGAAGACCTTTCGTACGCAACGTGAGAGAAGGTGGAGAAGGTGGCGGAGGAGGTGGTGGGTAGCCCAAAAAATCAAATTGGACAAATGTGGGAGTTCCTAAAGGTAGATAGGAGAGGGAATAATTAGGAGTTGTCCCTACAAACGCAACCGAATCAAAGGCTCCTGTAATACCGCCAGATGCACTAAGAAGAGTGTATGCTCCAGGTATAGCAGTTCCATCAAGCGCGATTTCTAGGGCACCCGCTAAGTTGGCAAACCCATTTACAGAGACTAAAGATGTTCCGTTAGAGTCAATTTCGATATGGACAAGACTTCCAAGAGTTCCAAAGCCTGGATTTGCGGGGCTTAAAGTTAGGCTTCCAAGGGTAAGGGTCCCTCCGGTATCTGGAGAGATGATTCCTGAATTGACAAAAACATCTCCAGTCAACGTTCCAATCCCACTTAATGTACCTCTTTGTGGGCTAAAACTGCTGTTTCTGCAGACCTGAATGTGCGCTTGATCAATCAGCCCATTCACTTTGAAATTTGCGTTATTGATGGTAATTGTCCCTTGATAGTCGGTTGTTCCATTGTAGACAATGGTTCCATTTCCATAGACAGAAACAAGCGTTCCTCCTGGGCCAAAGATTGTGTCGTCGGTAAAGGCAACTTGATCACCAAGTGTCAAAAGATCTGCCGCATCTAGTGCCGCAAATGTAAGAGAAGAATTTGTACGAAGAAAAATACTATTTCCTACAGCGGATCCATCGGACCCATCGGTACCTCCGCCAGAGCCTGCTGTTCCGTGATTCCCTGCGTGTGTTGTATTGTTTGTTGTGTTGAAGGTAGTTGGAATTCCTGGGAGCGCTTGTATGGTTAGGTTCACATTGCTATCAACAAAAATGGCGCCACCTAGACCGCTTCCTCCACCACCGCCACCACCACCAAAACCTGAACCTACCGAGTTACTGCCACTTCCTCCGGATCCTCCTCCTAGGCCTCCTAGATCAATTCCTCCCAAAGCAGTTAGATTATCAGAGGGTCCACCGCCACCGCCTCCGCCACCCTGAGAATTTCCCCCCTCTGCCGGTGTTGTTTGAGATTGGTTGACTCCACCACCACCACCACCGCCTCCCATTCCACCACTGCCGCCTTCCACGCTGTAAAAAGCGGGCTCAGAAAAACCAACACCAGCACCTCCACCACCCCCACCAGCGTATCCCCCGTTTCCAGCTTTTCCATCGATAGAGTTTGGAGAGCCATTCATTACAATTGCCCCTCCACCACCACCACCACCATCTCCACCACGTCCACCAGAAGGTGCTGCAGCGCCTCCGGGTGGTGTGGAACCTTGAGGTGCTTGACCATCAAATCCATTGCTTCCGCCGCCACCACCGCCTGGACTCATTCCTCCAAGCATGTCTCCACCGCCACCACCACCGCCAGCAGTATTTCCTCCGATAAAACCACCACCGCCTGAGCCGGCAGTAAATGCCAGTCCATAACCGTTTCCGTCTTGTCCGTCGCTTTGGTCAATACCTCCATTACCCAAATTTGTAGGGCTTCCCATATTAGCCCGGGAGCCTAAGCCACCACCACCACCGCCACCACCGCCTCCTGGGTCACTGGTCGAAAAGGTGACATCTCCTCCATCTCCACCGAAACCACCACCACCCCCGCCTCCTGTATTTCCGTTGGTAGTAATAGATCCTCCATTTCCGCCAAAGCCACCACCGCCACCACCACCTTCACTACCAGTGGGGGAAGAGATGTTATAACTACCGCCATCTCCTCCAACAGCAGAGCAGTCTGAAATTGATACGTTCATCAAGGTGATTGAAGGATACAATCCGTTTAAAAACATCTCCGGTGCGTAGATAGCACCACCAGCCCCCATACCGCCGCCACCACCCGAAATTCCATCTCCACCGTTCCCACCTTTTGCGGTAAGGTTTTGAAAATTCATATTCTGAATGGTTACGTTTCCCATAGGGATGAAAAATCCACGATAATCGCCATTATTACCGTCAATGGTCACTGTAGGAGTAGAGCCTGAATTACCAATGGTGATGTTTACAGGGATTGAGGAGTTATTAACAATCGGTAGAATTCCATTGAGTTGAATCGTCATAGGAAAGTCGAAAACAATCGCATAGTCATCTATAGACATCGAATTTAAATCTTGGTTCATTGTATTTAAACAATATCTAAGATCACCCGGATCACCAATCCCGCCCGGATTATTATCTGTATTCACTGTTACATGAAGGGTTGTTAAGGCAAACAACGATTGGGAACTGAAGAGAAAAATCCAAGATTTAGATTTAAACATGCATACACCTATATTTTTAGCATCATAGGGGGATAAAAAATTTATTAAAAGAACCTCTTTCTGAAGAAAGAGGAATTCTTCTTACTCCTTAAGGATTGCTTGATCAATTGGCCGCTTTATCCATCCCTAAAGAGATGGGTAAAGCTTGGCATCTCGTTCAATAAAGTTCGGAAGAGGGGAGTATTCGAATTTTTTAGAAGAGTAATTAGGCCTCATGGCAAATGCAATCGTTGCATAGCGAGTGGTACCGCTTTGCAAAACAATGTGAGGAGTGGGATAGATGGAAAACTCTGTCAGAAGCGTGCCCGGAATCAGAAGGATAGAACTTTGATCAGATGTTCTTACAAACTCTCGCTGAGGAGAAGAAAAGTCATCCATGGTGAAAGACAGTTTGTAGGGAGATAGAAGAAGCGATTCGTTGTCTGTGCTATCGAGAAAAAGAGAGAACACTGTGCCATCATAGTGAGGCTTTGTGGCAATGTAGGAAGGGAAATATTTGACAAGCTTTAGGAGAATAGGAGGATGTCCATATTCCGAAGCAAAAACTGTCTCTAAGTTAAGTTCAAGAGCTGCTTCTTGAAAAAGATCGCCGTAGGATTTTTGAAGTGCAAGACACGCTTCAAAAAATCTAGTAATTTCAGGAACTTGGTTACATTCTGGGTAGAAGCTCAAGAGAAATTCGTGGAAGTGGCTCGAGTAATAGAACGAGATTTGGCGTCTGCCCGCTCTTTCAGATTCGTCGTAGAGTCCAAAAAAATCGGTTGAGTAGTAACTTTGATTTTTTGAGCGTATGAAGCGCTCTTTTGCGTTGTATAACTTATGCGCCCAGGTTTTGTGCGTTTGAAGAAAGTCGATCAATTCATCAAAATAGCCATAGAGAGTATCGAACGCAGTTGTCCCTTGATTCTTATCGCAAATTTCTACATAACCTCTTGTCTGAAACGCTTCTTTTAAAGAGGTTGCATAAAGAGATTGAAATATGAATAAGAGACAGAAAAATAGTTTTTGGCCAATCACGAGTTTATCCTATTTTTAGGGACAGCCACTCCCGGTGCAGTCTCTACTTGGTGTGACACCTGAGAGATTAAACCCGCCTGTGTTTTCTGTCTCATAGTTGCAGGGGACAATGAAGCACGATCCTGATCCTTGTTGTTGAAATGTGTATGTTGGATTAATCGTGCTTGTGTTTCCAAAGATGGTGAGACAGCTAGTAGCAGGGGAGTTTGCATAGGACTCAAAGTCAAACGTATCGCCAGTTAATTGATTATTCGTGAATCTCACGGTGGAAGTATCGGGAGGGGTTACAAACGAACTGCCATAAAATCCAATAGAGTTTCCTTGAGCATTATTGCTGAAAGTATTTTTGTCGATGAGCGCTGTTACGGCACTGAATCCATCGAAAGAAATGCCCCCTGAGGCATTAGAGAGGGAGTTTAGGTTGTCGGCAATGGTGTTATTGGTAATCACTAAAGTTGCATTGGGGCCTGGCTGATTAAAAAATGAGACAAAAGCAGAACCTCTGTTGTTACTAATCGAATTGTTTGTAAGGGTAACAGAAAGTGTATCTCCTGCAGCTTGGATTGTAATGGCATCGCCTGAGCTGCCTCCTTGGTTCATCTGGTTAGAGTCGATGACAAGGGTGGCTGTATTAATGAGTTGAGTGCCTGCAACTCCATTTAATACTAAGAGGCTTCCAGCTAAGTTGTCCGATAAATCATTATTTTTGATGGACATCGTACAGGTGTCTGCGTTTGCAGCAAATGTGATGCCTTGGGCGTTACCTGTGAATTTATTAGCAAAAAAACTTGCGTGGAATGAACTGAAAGAGCCGTCTTGCGGCGCATTTAGATCAGCGATATGAACAGCTGAGCAATCGTTGTTCTCGTAGACGTTATTCTGCATAACGAGTGTGCACACGCCAACTTGGCCATGGTCTTCAAGAGACAATATAGCTCCGCTACCACTGCTTACTTGGTTGTTATAGGCTTGGTTGTCATTCATCGTAATCTGTGTAGAAGAGGCTCCATCGAGAAGTTGCACAAAAACTCCAGCGTTAGGATTATCTGTAAAAGTGTTTTGAAGAATATTTACTCTAAAAGGAGAGCTTGTTTGAAGCAGAACAGGAAAAATGCCCAGATCTCCTTGGCCACAGGCTACAAACTTGCAGGAAGTTAGTTTGAGAGTCTCTGGGTTAGTTCCGAAAATCGCTTGTCCGCTTGTCTCTGTGAATGTGATGCCATTCACCTCGTTGTTAGTGGAAAGGGTAACACCAGCTCCTAAAAGATCGACATTAGTGATTTGAGGAGAAGTACTACTCAGTTGAGGGATAGTGATCACACCTTGTGTGGTAGACAAGATGTATGGGCTAGCAGCGCCCCAAAGTCTCTGATTGGGCTTTAAGCTAATTCCATGATCCATATGTGCTGTTGTCCCATCACCTGGGAAAACATAGATGATATCATAAGGACTGCTATTGGTTTCTGCATCTACAAGTGCTCGGTAAGGGCTTGCATAGGTCCCAAGAGATGAGCTTGTATTATCTACAAAGATAAATTGGTAAGGTAAGTGAGTGATAGGATCTATAGCAGATGACTCTCTCTCTTTTTTATCAACGGCTATGATTTCAAAGCGATCAACAGGTTGGTAGCTTCTTTCTTTGAGTGTGTGTGAGCGAGGGCAACATCTGGTTTTCTTTCTGCCCTCGAAGTAAAAGCTTATCCCTACTTGTCCTTGTCCAATCCATTTAAAGAGATGGTCATAAGAAACATTGCCATCGATTTTTAAGTAATCACACATGCGAAGAGAGGCTCGTAGCTGTCCACCCCAGGTTGAAGCGCCTTTGCCGTGTAAATAATAGGGGCCTGCTGCAAAATAAAGGGGGAATTTTTCCCAAGAGTTCACATGAGCGCCCACTTCACCATTGAAGCCTCCGAGCGCATACTCATATCTCTCTTTTACAATTGCGCTATTGCCTGCAAAGTGATCAAAGTGTAAGTCATAGTAAGGGCTTTCTTTTTTGCCTACAGGTAAATAACCGTTTAATCGAAAATCCCACAAGCTTCCTAGACATTCAAGCCCTAGTGCTACCTGATTGTAATGTTGATGCTTGGTGTTGCGGTAGTCGTAGTAGCTGTTTATTCCCCAAATTAGGTGTTCTCTGAGGTAACGTAATCCTAACCCTGCGTTAACAGCCGCTCTGCCGTTATTAAAAACATGACCGCGCACATCTAAAAAGGGGACCCAATCCTCCCATCCATTGTATAAAGAGAAGAAACCTTCGAGAGTGGTGTATCCTTGATTATAACCAATACCCTGTGGGTCTATATGTCTTGCTGTAATTCTATAAGGGCTTTCGGCTCTGTCGCATTGGCTCGAGTGGACAACGCTAAAAAAGCTAAGGGAGAAAACTGCGGTATTTGTCGTGAGAAAGCGCATAGGTTAATCCTTTTTTAAAAGTAAAAAAATGAGACAATAAATACAAGCGGGTTTTAAACCCGGTTGGCTACTTATTTCATCCACTAGGCGGCTCTCTGACGGATGA
>CAZBHP010000054.1:0-9670 GCA_964491795.1 uncultured bacterium
AGAGGGAGAAAAGAGTTTTCTTCAAGGCAAGGGAGGAGGGTGATCTTCTTTCGGTTATCAAGTCTTGTCGCATCGTAATAGGCAGGGTAAGCCGGGTCGATAATCCCAATAGTGTAGTCTTCTGGGAAAAGGGAGGCAAAGGTGGTGATACTTGAGCCGATACCGTCAGTGATGGCGATCTCATCTTCTTGAAAATTGTAAGAGGGGTATTCACTTTCTAAGATGGCTTTTTTTAAAAAAGGGTAGCCATCTGTAGGCCCGTAGCCGATCGGTTTTTCTGCCATCTCTTCAGCTGCTTGGATGAGAGCTTTTTTTGCCGCTCCAACTAAAGGCAAAGAGATATCACCGACCCCTAGATTGATGAGATCCGGATAACGGCTTTTGTCTCGCTTGGCAACTCTAGCTTCTATTTCGCTAAAAAGATACCGCTTGGAAAAATATCTATAACTCTCTTTTACAGCCTTAAAAGAGCCTCCTTCCGAAGAAGGAGGACTTCTTCTTATTGCATAAGAATTATTTGACGCATTGGCCGCTTTATCTACCTCCGAAAGAGTAAGATCGCAGCTTGGTAAGTTGGTCATAGGTGCCGAATAGTATATCGGTTCACCAAGAGAAATACCAATTTTTTTTCAAAGCGCTTACCAGTATACACTAATTCCAATCGTTAGGATCGTCTGGATTAGGGTGTTCCCAGCCTTCAAGGGCATAGACTCCACAAGCGGCCCCTCTAGAAGTAGTCCGTGTGGTAGGTGCACTCGGGATACAGGTTACTTGTGCCTGGGTTTGAGTTTGCATCAGGGGGCTTGCGTCTGAATAGGGAGTCGATGTACGACGCAACATACCACGCACGGCTAAAGTATGGGGAGTAGGAGAGCGCCAAAGAGGTGGAGTTCTATGTGTTTGGAGGGGTGCCAGGAATGGGAGGTGGAGTTGGGCTTGGTAATACTCCAGTAAATAGAGGTTTGGCTACTTCATGAGGTGCTATAAACGAAGCGGGTACGATCAAAGGGTTTACAGGCGCAGGTTGTGAAGGCAGGGGAGTAGGGGTGGCTGCTACAAAAGGATAGACAGGAGAAACTACTGGAGAAAATGGGGTAAGAGGAAATACAACGGTTGGGGGATCTGTTTGTGGTGGAAGTGGTAAAGAGATGGGAAGAAATCCAGCTGGGGGAAGGGGCGGGGTTGGAAGATAGGCTGCAACAAGATGTCCTTGACCAAAGTCGGGAAGAGGCGAAGGAGTCATGCGGTGAGGGAAGGCATTAGGAAAGCCGCCTCCTGGAGGGGCTGGAGGAAAGGGACCACGACCCATAGCTGCTACAGGAGGTAATAATTGTTGTGGTCTTGAAAAGAGGTTTCGGAAGAGTTGAGCGATACCTCTACACAAGTCACACAATGTAGGTAACATGCTTACTGCATTTAAGATAGGGACTGCTTGATTTACGCCAGGCAGAACTTGTGCAATAGGGGCAGCTGCCGCATAAGCCACCGCACCGTAATTCATGTTCATAGGATGTCCAGCTCCCATAAATGGTGGTAGAGCTTGTGGTACGGCTCCCATAAAGGGCATCATGGGATTTGGGAAAGGACCTAGTCCTCCATAGGGCATTGGTATTTGGTGCATGCAATCCTCCTTGTGAGAAATTTGAGTTCATAAAAGAAATCAATTATTGTTTAAAAAATATACCTACTTATAGCCAGATCGATCCACCTTCTAAAGGTTCTGCAGGAGTGCCGATTCTTTCGGCATCGATGTGTAGAAGGCCAACTCTTTCTTCTCCCTGTGGGAATGAGGTTACAGAGCTTCCTCCCCCTCCCCCTGTCCCTGTAGAGCTTTCAGGAGATCCTCTTGAGTGAGCTCTTCTTCCCTCAATGGGAAGGCGAAACCTAACAACTCGAGCAGCAGGGGATTGAGGAGTAGAGCACAAGACAGATCGGGGAGTTGAGTCGGGGGTAACGGCAGGAAGTGAGCCGCCTGGGCCAGAATCTCTAGAAGAGGATGTGGGTGTAAGGCGACAAGTGGGAGGAGGTGTGGGAGGAGGAGAAAAGATTCTTGAAACATCTTGTTCGGGACCGGTTACGGGACCGGTTGAATTCGGTGAGATAGCGATAGAAGGATGAGCAGAAGGAGGATCTGGCAATGGGGCCGCAGGGGAAGCATCCGCTAATGGTTCTTCATAGCTTACTGTGCCGTGAAGAGTCTCTGGTGGGGGGCTTGAAAAAGCTGCTACTTCTAGTAAACGAGGTGCTGGAGATGCGTGGGGGGGATAGTCGCAGTATTGAGATGGAGCGGGAGGGGTTGGAAGATGCCTTTGGAGAGCTGCTTGAAGAGAAACAGGTGATGCGCGAGATAAATGTGCAGGAGGTGTAGGTCTTGAAGCGCCTTGAGGAGGGGTAAAAGAAACGACAGGTGGAGAAGATCCATGTGGTCTACCAAAACGGGCAGAAGAAGGTGCTCTTGGGGAGACCATTCCTATAAAACATCGTTGAGCAGCAGCTGCTGCAGCTGCTGCTGTTTCTTGGAAAGGAGGCGGTCTATGCGAAGATCCAGGGGGGTGGCCTGTGTGTGGAAGGGGCGTTTTATAGTAAGGCGCTAGCACTGGAAATCCTGCAAAACTTGTTGAATACGCCATGAAATCCTCTATAAAGTTAGATCTAGTTGTTTTTAGTCTCCATCAAAAGAGCTCTTACCCTCTACGTTTCTTCTGTCAGCAAATAGATCGAGTAGAGGAAGCTTTGGATGGATAAACTCCCTCAAGGAAATATTGTGCTGTAGATAATCTGCCCTCGTAAGACCCCTTTTGCGAAAAAGCTCATTTGTATGCCTGCAAAATGAAAGAGAGAATGAGGCGGGAGTAGTATGATCCATAAAGCGTTCCTTTTTGGTTTTACTCTTACATTTAGATGAACTAACAGAAACCTTTTGCTTACTGATCGTGATTCAAAAGTTGGTTTTTGATTTCATCGGCATCTTAATTTTTGAGCTTCTTTCGACTCGCCTTTTTTGAGATCTGATCAGTATAAAAACTTTCCGAGTGTATACTAAAATTTTTCTAAAAAAATTAAATGTAGCAATTCATATCTTTATTGAAAACAAAAAGAATCTTAACAAAAAAAACCAGTAAGCAATATATGTTGTAGCTAGGAGATTTAGCTGTGCGCAAGATAAGAAATATAGTTTTTTAGCCACGCATTTGCATGCTGCACATAGGCAGACAAGGTGGGATGACTGGTATAGCAATAGCATCTCCTTGAGCCACCATGCGACCATGACGCCCTGGGAAAACTATCTCTGCTACTTTTACATGAGAAGGAAGAGGGCCGATGATGTGAAAATGGGAGTCAAATAAAAGCCGTTCAGAATGACGGTGAAAAACCCGGTCTAAAACACTGTGAAACCGATCAGCTAAGTCATCACAGCGATCTCCGAAGGAGAGGGTTGAAGCTAGTGGTAGATGTCTACTTGTAGGGGTTATGCCAGCCATTAAGACCTCTCTTAAAAGTAAGGAAAAGATACCAAAGAGAGGTCTTTGTTTAAAAGAACTTTCCCTTTAGTGCGGCAACAAGCGTCGGATGATTTCAGCGTTTGTATCTTTGATGATTTTTGCGATGGCAGTTAGGTGTAAGGCGGCTTCTTGTTCTGTAATATTTCCGGATATAGGGGGGCTTTTTTGTTGTAAGACAATTCCGTGTTTTTTTAAATACATTTCTACTCGCATTGTAAGCTCCTCATTTCTTGCAATAGCAGCCCGTTCTGCTTTGTCTGCATCTCGGAATGGAAGAAACTCCCTCTTACTGGAGTCTACTCTCTCTTCTACTTGTCTTGTAAACTCAATAAAAGTCATTGTAGGTCCTCCTACAGTAGCAGATATTGCCATGATAATGATCTCCCAATAGGATTGTTTAGTTCAAAAGATGACGGATTGCTTCTTCGATGTGGTCTACTCCTGCAAGCTCTATCGCATATTCCTTTTTGGGAAGACAACGTTTAGGAAGAAGGCATTTTTCAAAACCCATGTGTAGAGCTTCTTTAATACGTGCTTCAATCCGAGGCACCGAGCGGATCTCTCCTCCAAGGCCTACTTCGCCAATCACAAGAGTATTGCCGCGGATGGGTCGGTTTGAGAAAGAGCTTGCAATGGCTAAAAGAATCCCAAGATCGATAGCGGGCTCTTTGATTTTAAGGCCTCCTGCGATCGACACGAAGACATCTAAATTGTGAAAGTGGTAGCCCATACGTTTTTCTAAGACTGCTAACAAGAGTGCAAGACGATTGCTCTCGATTCCACTCGCCCGTCTGGCCGCCGTGGAAAAAGGGGATGAGGCGACAAGAGCTTGGATCTCTACTAAAATAGCCCGCGAGCCTTCAATCGCAGGGATGATCGCGGATCCTGATGAGTCTTTGACTCGCTCTTTTAGCAAAACTTCAGAAGGACTTGTAATTTCAGTTAAACCCTGTTCATCCATACGAAAGAGAGCTACTTCTTCTGTGGGGCCAAAGCGGTTTTTATGGGCCCGCAAAATGCGTAGACCTTGATCACTATCACCTTCAAAATCGAGCACTGTATCAACGATATGTTCCAAGACGCGCGGTCCTGCAAGCTCTCCAGTCTTCGTCACATGGCCAATTAAAAACGTTGTGATATGCATCCGTTTAGCAATATGCATACACTCAAGCGCAATCTCTTTTACCTGCGTCACAGAGCCTGGGTAAGAGGGGATGGAGCTTTTATAGACGATCTGGACAGAATCGACAATAAGCACATCTGGCTTGATGTTTTCTACTTCGTTTTTAATCTCTTCAAAGACTGTTTCAGAAAAAAGATAAAGCTGTTCGGCATCGATTTTTAAGCGGCGTGCCCGTAGTGTGGTTTGCTCAATCGACTCTTCCCCAGAAATATAGAGAACTTTTTTCCCCCTCTGGCAGAAGTTATTGGCAAGCATGAGCATTAAGGTCGATTTTCCAACGCCTGGATCACCACCGAGCAAAGTGAGAGAGCCTGCTACAAAGCCGCCTCCCAATAAACGATCAAGCTCTTCTATCCCAGTTTTAGATTTCTCAAAAGGGGCAAAGTTGACCTCACGAAGAGGCACAGGTTTTGAGCGTAGAGAGCTTTTTACCACATAAGAAGCATCTTCATTTTTTTCTACGAAGCGCCCCATTGTGTTCCAGCTTTTGCAAGCAAAACAACTACCCACCCACTTTGGTTGCACATCGCCACACTCAGAACAGAGCCAGCTCTCTTTTGTCTTTGCCACGCATTTTCCTTTTAAAGATGATAAAAATAACAAAAATTAGGAGCTGAGTAAACCTAATTTCTTAATGGCTTCAGAGGCGGCTTCGCGCTCGGCCTCTTTTTTAGAGGGGCCATGACCATGGCCAACTACTTTGCCTTCAATCAGAACTGCAATATGAAAAATCTTCTCGTGATCAGGGCCTTCTTCATTATCGACAACGTATTCTGGTTTGCTTTGGAGTTTTCTTTGCACATAGTCTTGCAAAATAGCTTTCCAGTTACGAGAGGGGGCTGAGATAAGAGAGACCATCTCTTCTTCAAAATGGGCAAAAAGAAACTTGCGAGCAGCTATTAAGCCGTTATCAAGATAGATAGCACCAAGTAGTGCTTCAAAAAGATTTGCCTGAATCGATTCTTTGCGAGTGTTTTTCTTCTCCCCCTGGCCAGAGATCAGAAACTTAGTAAAATCGAGTTTCTCTATATGTTTACTGAGGGTGGCTGTTTCTACAAGCCTTGAGCGTAAATCGGATAGCTCTCCCTCCGGCTTTTCAGGGAATCGTCTATAGAGAAAGTCGCTTACAATAATGTTTAAAACCGCATCGCCTAGAAACTCAAGGCGTTCGTTATGCTCAATATCCGCTCTTTTCTGCTCATTACAGTAGGATTTATGGAGAAAGGCTGCTCTTAGAAGGCTTGGATTAGCAAACTTATACCCGATCTTTTTCTCGATCAGGTCTTGGTTGTCATAAAAAATATTTAGAGGGTCAGCTGACGTTGAGCTCATATTAAATGTATGATCTCCGATTTAGGGAATTAAGTAAAGAGTAGTAAAAAATCCTCTAGGTTCTATTACTAAAGGCTATGGTTAAGATTTTGGTAACTAACGGGCGCTCACCGATCACCCTTGATTTTGTTCGTAATTTGGCTGGCTCGGGGAATGAGGTGTATGTTGCAGAAACAGAGTATTTTAACTTCTGTCGATTTTCGAATGCAGTGAAACAAAGTTTTTTAGTCCCCCCTCTTAAACCTCACCCTCTTGCCTATATCGAGGCGATTGTAAAAATTATTGTAACCCAAGGGATCGATTTTTTTATTCCGACATGGGAAGACAGCCTTTTGATCTCTAAATATAAAGGGATTTTTCCATCTACATGCACTGTATTTGTGGCCCCTTTTGAAACTCTTTATACTCTTCATTCTAAATGGTTTTTTATAAAATACTTGGCAGAGTTAGGATTTGATCATCCCGAAACAAGGCTCCTTTCAAGTCGCAAAGATCTCGAAAAAGTAGACTTGGCTGACTACGCTTTAAAGGCTTCTTCCTCTAGAGGATCAAGCAACGTGTTCCGAGTTAAAAGGGGAGAGGCGCTTCCTCAGATTACCCCGACTAAAGAGATCCCGTGGGTGGCCCAGGAATGGATTGAAGGAAACATCTTTTGCACCTATTCGATCTGTCGCGAGGGGAAAGTCAAAGCCCATGCGGTCTATCCAATGGATTTTGTCAAAAAGAAAGGGGGTAGCTACAGTCTATCTTACCACTCTATCCGGCATCCCAAAATTCTAAAGTGGACAAAAGATTTTGCAGCAAAATCTGGCTATGAAGGACAGCTTGCGTTTGATTTTGTCGAAACAAAAGATGGTGTTCTTTATCCTATTGAATGTAATCCAAGAATTACGAGTGGCGCAACACTTTTCACCCCCAAAGATAGATTAGACCGCGCAATTTTTGGCACCTCTAAAACGCTCATCACTCCACAAGAAGATTACAAAAGGCAAATGCTCTTGCCTATGCTTTTCTACGGCTGGAAGACAGCGTTTGCATTAGGAGAACTTAAATTCTTTTTCCACAAACTTTTCGCTTCAAAAGACATTATCTTTCACTCAAAAGATCTCAAGCCTTTCTTGATGCAGCCTCTTCTTTACTGCAAGTTTCTCAAAGATGCCTACAAATATAAGAAGCAGCTTCCTGCAGCGTTCACACACACTATCGATTACGACTTATAATCCTTTGTAGAAAAATAAAAAATTCTCTATGGTAAACCCATGTTCATCTTTACAACGTGGGATCTATGTTTTTACTAGTGCTTGTAACCCTTTTTTCTTTCTTAACGCATTCTCTAGAGGCTGCTACTGCATTTTGGAGCGTTGATACAGATGGGAACTGGGGTGACAATAGCAACTGGAACCCCACCACATTTCCCAATGGTGTGGGGGATGAGGCGCTGTTTCTTGATGGTATTGCTACAGCTCCTCGAACTGTTACCTTGAATCAAGGGATCACTATATCAGATGTGTCTTTTAGCTCTTCTATCCCTTACCTATTTGCTGGTCCAAATCCTTTAGAGTTTCAAGGGAATGGAGGAGCTGCAACTTTAAATCTAACACAAGGGACCGATTGGTTGATTTCCGCACCTACTGTTCTTTCTAGTGATTTGCTACTTACAACTGACCCTACTTTCATACTTACTTTTTCAGGAGATATGTCAGGTGCCGGAGGAATTACTAAGGCTGGAACCGGCACACTCATTTTAAGTGGTGCAAATAGTGGGTATACAGGTCTTATCACGATTAACACTGGTATTTTACAAGGTAACACAACGAGTATACCTGGTTCTGTCCTTGTAAATGCTTCGGGAACTTTAGTGTTTAATCAAGCCTCTCCTGGGACATTTGCAAGCACTATGACTGGTAACGGTGAGCTTATGAAAACAGGAGCCGGAAGCTTAACCCTGACGAATAGCAATTCTTTGCAATCTGTTGTTGTAGACCAAGGAACCTTGATTGTGAACGGCGCTTTTGCAGGTGGAGGAACCCTCTCAACCAGCCCAGGGACAATTTTAGGGGGTAGCGGCACGATTACGCAAGACTGCACAATCGGAGGAACACTTGCTCCCGGTAATAGTATTGGCACAATTCATTTAGTAGGGGCGCAGCAGTTTGCGGCACAGAGCACTTTAGAAATTGAGCTAAATCCAATTGCAACCGATTTACTAGATATTAATGGAAGTCTTACGATTAATCCTACGCAAACCACTTTAGCTCTTATCCCCACACCAGGCAATTATACAGGGGTACAAAGCTATTTGGTCATACAGACAACAGGGGGAATCACCAATCAGTTTTTTTCTGTAACTAACACTTACCCTCGTTTGACTCTTACACCACGTTATACAGCTACACAGCTTTTTTTAGATGCAAGCTTTATCGGATTTATCCCGTTTGTAGGGACTGGTAATGCGGCGCCTGTAGCAGCTGCGCTAAATGCTTTGGCGCCTATTACGCCCGTTGGTAGCGATCTCGACTATGTGATTAACCAACTACAAGATCTTGTGGGGACAGCAGCTTTACAGCCAGCTCTTCTGCAATTACAGCCTTCAGCATTTACATCGCTTGCGATCTTACAACAAACAAGCAGCATCAGTATTAAAAATGCACTTTGGAATCGTCTAGAACAAGATTTGAATTAATGCGTCTATCTGAATAGAGAAAAAGCGCTGAATTTTTGGTTTTCTATCTTAGGAGAGTGGACCTCTCAAAACAACTACGGTGAAGAGCCTGGGTTTCACGCAGCCGCACCTGGAGTTTTGCTTGGAATGGATTACCTACTCAATCAAAACTTGTGTCTTGGGGCTTCTCTTGCCTATACAAACGCTTCGCTTAACTGGAAAGTGAATAGGGGAGTTGCTTACGTAGATGCAGGCTACCTTAGCCTTTATGGAGATTGGCAAGATTCGTTTTGGCGTTTAGAAACATCTCTTATAGGAGCCTATAACCACTATCATATCGATCGTTACATTCAGTTTAACGAAGTTGATCGGATTGCAAAAAGCTCACATAACGGATGGGAAGTCAGTGGAAATCTCAAAGCAGCTTTAGTTTACCAAAGACAAGCAACGACAATCTCACCGTTTGTGGATGTGAACTATTTTTACCTCCACCAAAATTCCTTTACAGAGAAGGGAGCCGATAGCTTGAACTTAAGCGTTGCAAAACAAAACTCTGCCCTTTTAGAAAGCGCTGTTGGTATAGATATTTCTCGTTGTATGTGGATAAGAAATAAAAGCGTGACGCCGTTTCTCCAAGTCAGCGTGGTGCGAGAGTCTAGATTTCAGGGAAGTCAAGAGAAGGCTACGTTCTCCGGTAGTGAAGAGATGGTGGTAAAAGGGGCTTATCCATGCCGCACTCTAGGGCAGGCAGAGATCGGGCTAAACATTGGCTCTTCCAAAAACATTCCCCTTGTTTCTTTCTACTATATAGGAAGGTATACCAACCATTTCCACGACAACTCCTTTGCATGCAGCTTTGTATTCTAGGAGAGTTGGCGTTTATGGGGGCGAGAGATTATTTGCTTTATAAACTTATGAAAAAAGAAGTTTTTAATGCAAAGGGGCTGCTCTCGCATAGCCCCTCTGCACACCCCTTAAGCCAATTCTGGC
>CAZBHP010000055.1:0-9630 GCA_964491795.1 uncultured bacterium
GGACAACCGAAGGCCAATTATGGCAATGAGAAATCGAGTATCGCGAGCCCGAAGGGTCTTTCTTAGAGGCGAGGCTGTCTTTTAGACGCGAGCCCGATGCGATGCTTGATTTATCGAAGCCAGAATTGGCTTGAATGGGAGTGCAGAGGGGCTATGCGAGAGCAGCCCCTTTGCATAAAAAGAGAGCTAATTTTTGGAAGTGTAGTTGCATAGAACTCAACACTAAAAAACACTTAAGCAATAAGGTTTAAACGGAGGCGTAGTTCTCGGATAGGGTGGAGGCTTCCCACATAGCGCGGAATGGGAGATGCGTTCTTAAAAGCTCTTCGCGTGTCCCTTCAGCAGTTTTAATCCCTCTATCAATGAAAATGATTCGATCCGCATGTTCAATCGTACTTAAGCGGTGAGCCACGATAATCTGTGTCATCTTTCCTTTAAGCTCGCCTATAGAATCCCGAATTTTACGCTCACTTAGGGAATCTAGAGAAGAAGTTGCTTCATCAAGGATAAGAACAGGAGCTTTTTTAGCAAGAGCTCTAGCGATAGCAAGTCTTTGTTGTTGACCACCTGAAAGGTTTTTCCCCATCTCAGCCAAATGGGTCTTGTATTGCAAAGGAAGTTTACAGATAAACTCATGCGCATGAGCCTTTTTTGCAGCTTCTATAATCTCGTCCTGAGGTATTTTTTGGCCGTAGATAATGTTTTCTTCTATTGTGTCGTTAAAAAGAAATGGTTTTTGCGGCACATAAGAGATCAATCTCCTTAGTGAATCTCCTTTATAAGCAGCAAGTGGCTTACCATCGATACGGATAGTGCCGTGCTTTGGATCGTATAAACGGGGAATAAGCTGCAAGATTGTAGACTTACCGCAACCAGTTGCTCCTATGATAGCAACTGTCTCCCCTTTACGAACCGTAAAGCTGATATTTCTTAAAACCCATTCCTCTTCATACTGAAAAGAGACATTTTCAAATTCAATAGATTCTTCAAACGATGTAAGATCAACTGCGCCCGGGGTATCAGTAATATCTGGCTGAATATCTAAGACTTCAAACAATCTTTCTGCTGCCACAACACCGCGCAAAACGTTGGCATTTTCATCGGCAAACTTACGAATCGGTTCATAGAAAATATGCAACAGACCACAAAAAACAACCAACTCTGCTAATTGAATATGCATCACATAGAGACCAAAAAAGAGGACAACGACAAGACACAACGTTGTAATAAAGTGAAGAATTGGTCTTGTTAAAAGATCATAACAAGCAATACGACTTTCTAAACGCTCTGTCTCTTCGTTCTTCTTTCGATATTTGGCAGATGTGTAAGCTTCCATTGAAAAGACTTTTACAGTCTGAATACCAGCTAGAAAATCGATTAACACACAGGCAAAGCCTTCTTGATTTTTCAAAAGAACACGCGCTGTTTTTTTTACCCGTCTTGTAATCCAACGGACAGGAAAAACAATTAAAGGAAGGCCTACAAAAATCACCAAGGAGAGTTGCCAAGAGAGATAAAAGGCAAAACACAGCGTTGTTAAAACAGTAAAAGGAGTCTGAAGGTAATTGGTGATTAAAGAATTGATAGAATGGGCAATTTGGTTTGCATCTCCCACCACACGAGTTGCAAGGGAGCCGATGTTATATTTCTGATAGAAATTCATCGATAATTTTTGGATATGATCAAAGTATTGCTGTCTTAAGTCACGGCTAATTTTAATCGCAAGAATTCTTGTCGTATAACGGCTGTAGAAAAGAGAGAGTGCTTTAAAGATAGCAACTGCTAATAGAATAATAGCAACTTTTGGTATGCGCTTATCTCCATTCCACAATTTCCCCTTAATCCGGTCTAAAAAGTGTTGCAACGCATCGCCTTGCTTTTTTTTACTTAACGCAAGTTGAGCCTCTTCCTTTGTAATGACACCTCTATCTTGCGTGTCAATTAAAGTCCATCCCTCTTCAAGTTCTTTACGAGAAACTTCTTCCCCTTTCCCAAAAAGAGAAAAGAAATCGACACCTTGATTGATAATTACACCTAAAGAAACCATCTCGAGCTGATCTGCAACTGTGACCCCAAATAAGGTAAGTAAAGAAAAAGCGATCCATCTAAAATGGCGCTTCGCACGAAAAGCTGCCTGTAAGAGTATCCTCATGAAAGATATGATTCAGCATTAGGAAATAGTTGTCGAGGAAATATCTCTTGAATAACTGCCAAGCTTTACCCATCCCTTCAGAGATAGATGAAGCAGCCAATTCATCCAATAATCCTTATACCAATTCTCAGAAATAACTTCACATTTGAGCACGTCAAAGCGTCTAATTTCAACGATCGTAAATAGCATTGTAGAAGTTATTTCTGAGAATTGGTATTACTTCGTCAGAAGGAGAAATTGTTCTTACTTTACTCTATTTCATCTAGTAGAAACGACTCAACAGATTCGAAAGGCTCTTGATTCAAAACAACCCCTAATGACCTAAATTTTTCGTATCTTTTTTCTAAAAGTTGATCAATAGGCTCTTCAGCCAAACGGTCAAAAGCGTCGAGAATATAATCTTTCACACTTTTATAGACTTCATCAGGAGCTTTGTGTGCACCGCCAATTGGCTCGGGCAAAATTTTATCGATAATCGACATTTCTAAAAGCTGTTCAGGATGCATTTTTAAAATAGAAGCTGCATGCTCACTCATTTTAGCATCTTTCCATAAAATGGAGGCGCACCCTTCAGGAGAGATAACTGAATAGTAAGAATGTTCTAACATACCAATCTGATCCCCTATCCCTATTCCTAGAGCCCCACCAGAACAACCTTCTCCAATCAAAAGACAGATAATAGGCGTTTTCAAACGCGACATGCAAAAAAGGTTTTTCGCAATCGCCCATCCTTGCCCCCTCTCTTCAGCAGCAAGCCCAGGATAAGCCCCTGGCGTGTCGATAAAAGTGACAACAGGCAATTTAAACTTTTCAGCAAACGCCATCAAACGAAGTGCTTTTCTATATCCTTCCGGATAAGGCATCCCAAAATTATGTCGTAGCCTTGTTTCCGTGTCTTTCCCTTTTTCTTGCCCAATGATAACAAACTTTTTTCCATCTATGTAACCAAGTCCTCCGATAATCGCACTGTCGTCGCCGTAGAGACGATCGCCATGAAGCTCTTCGAATTCATCTGTGAGGTATTTGATATAATCAGAAGTCTGCGGTCTTTCTGGATGACGGCAAATTTGCACCCTTTGCCAAGGTGTAAGCTCACTATTAGCCTTTTTTTTGAGCTCTTCTAGTTCCCTTGTTAAAGAGACAAATTCTTCGAAAGAAGCCTTATCTTTAAGTGCCTCTTTGTTGTTTTTCATCTCTTTAATTCTATCTTCGAGCTCTCTCATCTTTTATCCTGCTTTCCTCATTGGGAAAACTATCTCTTTTTTATCTTTTACAATTTCTACGACAGTACGTTTTGTAATGACGATTGAAAAAAGCTCTTCCATATCGTCTTTATGTAAATGAATACACCCATCACTGCTGTACCCCCCAACGCCCCCTTCCTCTTCAACAAGCACATCCTTCTCTTTATCGAAGTGGCAAGGAACACCGTGAATTCCATAGCCTTTAGCACGATCTGTGCAATTCTCTATGGCTTCTTCAAATGGAATCCAACGGGTGCCAAAAACTTGAATCATCTCAACTTTTTGGTTCTGAAAGTAATGCTCAACACCTGGTTTATAAATAGCAACTTTGCTTCCAAGCGCATATTTTCCAGTCGGTGTGAGACTGCCTGAGGGTGATAAAGCATCTTCTCTACCGACCCCAATTGGATAGCTCTTTACAAAGACTCTCTCGTCTAAATCGACATCTACATAGTAAAAATCCATCGTACGAAGAGAGAGATCCACCAAAAGATAAAACTCTACAGTTTTGTCTTTAGCGAAAACGTTAAAAGTTGCCCCTGGTGAAATATTTTGGGTAAAATAATCCCTGCGTCCGTTCAGACTACGAGCAATAAAATGTCTCGAAGTCTCATAATAGTTTGCATAATCTACAATCCAGGCAGGACGGCCATTTAGCCAGGGCACGCGAGATGAGTAAACGATTGTTTCCATGATGGGGAATCGATCAGGCCCTTTGGAAAAAAATCTCTCTATGTGATCTTCGCCTACCTGAAGAACCACTTTTTCAGGCACTATCTCCACTTTAGACACCTCTTTAGGAGATGGAATTTCATTAGGAGGGGTCACTTTTGGCGGGGAGACTTCTACAGGTGGAGCTATTTGAGGAGGCTTGACCTTCTCTATAGAATTTCCTTTACGTGCTGAAACTTTCTTTACAAGAGCTACACAACCGATGGTCAAAAATAAAAGAATTGTCACGCTGACAAAAATTTTCTGAAAAGACAGAACACCCTCCCCTCTAATATCGACCTTAAGCTTATCATCCCTTATAATAAAATGGCAACTTTCACCTCTCGCAAATAATCATTTCTTTTTGTATAGTTGACACCTTTTATCTGATTGTAAAAAGGGTTTTCAATGAAAAAGATAGTTGCAGTTCTCTTATGTCTCTCTTATTTAACACTCAACGCCTCCCCCACCCCAGTTCTTGTCACAGGCGGCGCAGGCTATATCGGAAGCACCACGTGCAAGGCCCTAAAAGCCTCTGGATATCTACCCATCTGTTATGACAATAAACCCGCTAAAAAAATTTTTGGCCCCTATGTGCAAGGAGATGTTTTAGATAAAGAGCTTCTAAAAAAAGTTATTACCGAGTTCAAACCTGTATGCGTCATCCATTTTGCTGGGCTTATTAGCGTCCCTGCTTCTGTCCAAGACCCTTTTAGCTACTATTTAAATAATTTCCTGGGCACCCTCTCTGTTCTTCAAGCGATGAAAGAGTGTGGAATTGACAAGATTATTTTTTCTAGTACAGCCTCTTTGTATGGTAATCAATCAAGTGCCCCAGTTAAAGAAAGTTTTAGCACAAGCCCTCTTAATCCTTATGCACGCTCGAAATGGTTTTCTGAAGAAGCGATTAAAGAGTGGTCTGAAAATACCCCGCTCCACTACGTCATTTTCCGTTATTTTAACGCCGCTGGAGCAGATGTGGAAGGAGATATCGGACAAATACCGGTCGCATCACACCATTTAATCACTAACTGCCTAAAAGCAACCCTTAGCACCAAAGAAGTCTCCATTTTTGGAACCGATTTCCCAACTCCCGATGGAACTGCGATTCGCGACTATATCCACGTGATGGATCTTGCGGATGCTCATGTAAAAGCAGTCTCTTATCTCTTAAAGAGTGGATCAAGCGAAATTATCAATCTTGGCACAGGCAGAGGACTCTCGGTGCAAGAGATCGTCCAAAAAGTCCAAGAGATCACTCATGTTCCTCTAAAAGTGAAGTTAGACAAACGGCGAGAAGGTGATCCCGCTGTTGTGATTGCAGATGCACAGAAAGCGCATCGTCTTCTAGATTGGACGCCGCGCTACTCCTCCATCGACAACATCATCGAATCGGCCTTCATCTTCACCCAAAAATCCACCCCCTAGAAAATATAAGAAAAAAAGGGAATCCTTCTAAATAATGCAAAGGGGCTGCTCTCGCATAGCCCCTCTGCACTCCCCTTAGGCGAAATCTCGGTTCGACAAATCAAATATCATTCGGGCTCGTGTGTAGAACACAACCTCGCCGCTAGAAAAGCTCCTACGGACTCATGATATTTGATTTCTCTTTCCGATATCTCGCTATTGGCTGTCCCCTTCGGTGACAGATTAACAAAAGGGCGGCAACGTTGTTGCCGAAGAGGCCGCACTGGAAAATTATTTCCAGTGCGGCCTTCCCGGCTTTGCGATCATGATCGCAAAGCCGGATAATTCCAAGCGAAGCATTGCCCTTAATGTTAATCGCGTCCCGTTAGCGTTAGCGGAAGGGACCGACAATGGCGAGATATCGGAAAGAGAAATCGCTTTTTATTGCGAGGAATCTGTATTTCCTACGTGACGAGCAAAATAAGCTTAAGGCTTTGCCTTGAGCTTAAGGTAAAAAGCGATTTGTCGAACCGAGATTTCGCCCAATGGTGGGTGTGGGAGGGATATGCGGAGCATCCCTTCCACATAACACGAATCTCTTTTGGAGCTTTATTTTGTTGGACGATGAGTAGATAACTTATAAAATTCTATAGAATATAAAAAACCACTCTAAAAAGAGTGGTTTTGACTTTGAATTGTGGTTTTTTGGAGATTACATGCGTGAAGGGGCAAGCCTTGCTTTGCTCTCTTCAGCTTTTGTTTTGGGATCTTCAATGATGTATTTCATCTTTTTACCCGGAGTAAACTTCACAGCACGACGCTCTGGAATGACAATAGAGACTTTTGCATTCTTTGGATTACGGCCGATTTTTTGTTTACGCATCACTACTTCAAAAACCCCGAAATCACGAAACTCTAAACGATCACCTGTGCATAGAAATTCTGTGATCGAATCCAAAAATGACTGGATGATCGCACGCACTTCGTTAGGATGATGATTAGTCTTTGTTGCTATTGTGGATATCAGTTGTTTCTTTGTCTTGGTTGCCATACTAATGACTACTCCTTGTTGGTTCAAAAGATGCTTTTTATCTACTGCAAAATCTATTTCAAAGAAATTTGCGTTAGATAGTTGTTTTTCATCTCATTAGAACCATTTTGACCCTTTTTTCACAAGCAAACTTTAAAAAAAATTTTCTGGTGAGGAAATTTTTAAACCCGATTGGCTCTTTATTTTACCCACCAAATGGCTCTCTGACAGATAAAACAAGTAATTCACCAGATTTTAGTTTGTGAGATGAATCACAACGAAGTTTTTCTTGCCTTTACTTAAAATAAGACAATCCCCTTTTAAGAGATGTTCTTTTGATACAACAAGTTCTCCATCGGCAACTTTTTTGCCGTTGAGATAAGCTCCACCATTTAAGATAAGTCGTCTTGCTTCTCCTTTAGAAGTTACAAGGGAAGTTTTAGCAAGAACCTCAAACACTTTCGCTCCCATAACCTCACTTTCAGGAAAAGAGGAGTGAGGAACGTTTTGGATAATTTCTACAAGAGCCTCTTCATCAAAGTTATCGCTCCCAGGCATCATGACTCGGCTGCTTTTTTGAGCCTTTTCTAAACCCTCAGGTCCATGAACAAGCAAAGTGACTTCTCTTGCCAAACGCTCTTGCGCGGTGTTGGGCGTATATCCAGGCTCTTGCATCTTTTTCTCTAAAGACCGAATCTCTTCCATTTCAACTAATGTCAACATTTTAAACATGCGGATTACATCAGCATCGGGAAGCCTGTAGAGATATTGATAAAATTCATAAGGAGAGAGAAGTTCAGGATCAAGCCAAATAGCCCCTTTTTCGCTTTTACCAAATTTTTTTCCATCGCTTCTTGTAAGCAACGGAAAAGTAAGTCCATATACGGATTCCCCTTTTACACGCCTTACAAAGTCTATTCCAGCACATATATTTCCATACTGATCGCTTCCACCTATTTGGAAGGTGACGCCAAGGTCATCGTAGAGACGGCAAAAATCATAGCCCTGGAGAAGCTGGTAGCTAAATTCTGTAAAGCTCATTCCCTCATCGCTCTGGATCCGTTTGCGAACACTCTCTTTGCCAAGCATGGTTCCCACGCGAAATTCTTTACCTACATCGCGCAAAAACTCTACAACGCTCATCTTAGAGAACCAATCGTAATTGTTTACCATCAAAGCGCCATTTAAAGAATCGTCAAAATTTAAGAAACGGCCAAGGCTCTTTTTCAGGGCTCTACTGTTTTTGTCTACCACATCATGGGTCAAAAGGGTCCGTTCAGTATCCTTACCAGAGGGATCGCCTATAAGCCCTGTAGCACCTCCTACTAACACAACAGGTCGATGACCGTATCGTTGAAAATGCATAAGAGCAACAACGCCTACAAGGTTACCTAAATGAAGCGCTGGCGCTGTAGGATCTATTCCCAAATAGAGAATTGATGGTTTTTGCAAAAGCCTACGCATCTCCTCTATCGAAGCTGTGTGCTGGTCAATAAAATTTCGTTCTAATAAATAATCAATAATCGTAGACATTTTTAGCTCTTTGGTTGCACAAGTGCGCGGGCAAGGACAGAAATTTTTTGACTAATCTCTGCTGTGTTACTATTTTCATCAAAAAGGGAAATGGTTTTAGTTTTTAAAACAACTCTATTAGAGGCATGGCGGGCAATCCAGCGATGTATCTCCCCGGATTTTTTCTCTAACGCCTGTTTCGTCATTTTTTGATCGACTTGGTCTAGCTTTTCTTTGAGCTTTGCTCGCGCCTTTTTAGTTTTTAAGCTTTCGCCGGCAATCCCCTTCTCCACTCTTACCTCCCTCTTAGTGACGAGAAAAAAGTGTAATTCTCTCGCTTTTTCTCGTAAACTGGTTATTTTAGTGTTATAGTCAAAAATATGGCATTTTCCGAAGAAAAAAAGAGGGTAGCAGAGAAGGCCCTCCAGCTAATAGAACCTGGGATGAGGGTAGGAATAGGGACAGGTTCCACCATCGCTTTTTTTATCGATGCTTTACGAAAGAGGCAGGCAAAAGAAAATTTAGACATTATCTGTGTTGCAACCTCTCTTGCCTCACAGCGTCTTTTAGGCAAAGGCTTTGTTTTTCAAAATGATGCCCTCCCAGACGAAATAGACATAACCTTTGATGGCGCCGATCGGGTAGACCCCAAAACTTTTTGCTTAATTAAAGGGGGTGGGGGAGCTCTTCTTCGAGAAAAACTTGTCGCCCTCTCCTCCAAAAGAAATATCGTTTTAGTTGATCATTCAAAAGTCTCCTCCCCTCTTCAGGGGTTTCCTGTTGCTGTAGAAATCGTCCCTTTTGGCTGGGAGTCGACTGTGAAAAGGATCAACAAGAGAGGCTATAAAGGGTCTCTACGCCTTACTCAGAACAAACCCTTTCTAACCGACAATCGTAATATGATCTTTGATATCGACTTCAAAGGCCCTATTATTGATCCTGTAGAACACCATAACACCTTAAAAATGATTACCGGTGTCATAGAAACAGGTCTTTTTTTTGATACAGCAACCGAGCTTTTTATAGGCGAAAGCTTAGGAAATGTAACACACCTTGCCAAGAAACGGTCTGATCCTTATCTATAGAGAAAGGAGAACCCCTTTCTATGGATCAACCCGTTCATTCTTTAACGTTTAATAAAATCCTTCAAGCGAAGAATTATACCGCTTTTATCCTTGGAAACGAAAAAAAGAAATTTGCTATCTACACATCGCCTCATGTGGGAGAAACTGTCCAAAAATGTCTCTCGTCTAAACCTACCCCCCGCCCAGACACCCATCAAGTTCTCTCCTCTCTACTAAAAGCCCTCAACATCACCCCTATTCAGCTCGTTATTAATGGCATGCAGGAAGCCATCTTCTATTGCCGCCTCTTCCTCGAACAAAAAACCGAGGATAAACAAGAGATTATCGAAATTGATGTAAGACCATCCGATGGTCTAATCGTAGCCCTCTCCCACAATCTCCCCATCTACTGCACCGAAGAGGTCCTCTCTCAAAGCGCCTCTTATGAAGAGTGAAAAAAAGCGTAACACTTTCATTTTTCTTAATAATTCCAAGTTCAATTTTCTCTTC
>CAZBHP010000056.1:0-9609 GCA_964491795.1 uncultured bacterium
CCCACAACTCTTTCTAAAAGTGTAAGTTACGACCAAACTCTACCACCGAAACCAAAATGCTTACAAGTATTTTCGTCCAAAAAAAACCCATATCGCACTAACTCCCTCAGCAAGAACTCCCAAAAAATCTTCCCGTAAATAAGAACACAATATACAATCCACCCCGCTATGAAAACTCTTGCCCTTTTCCTCATAGGTTCTACACTTGTTGCAAATGAGATCGCAACGCCCCAAGAAATCGGAGCTTTTCGTAGAGAAGAAGAACTCATCGCCGGTCTTGTAAGCCCAGTTACAGGACATCTAGTCCAAACAACTATCGATCTTATTGCTCATGGTTGTGAATCGATCCCTTTAAAGCGGACCTACCAGAGATCTTCTTTTAGGTCTGAGGCAGAAAGTCTAGATACCTATTGTTATCCCTGGAGTTTTTTGCCCCATTTGAATGCGCAAAGGCAAGAACAAGATCTCTATCTTAAAGAACAAAACGGGATGCGCCTTTTTTACCGGTTAGATCATAGTTTACATGCTAACATTTTTATGATCTCTAATAGTGGCTCTACCAATACAGATGGTGAGGAAGTAAGCTCTTTTTTTGATTATAGAATGGTGGAAGGGAAGAAACAAGCGTGGTGGGGAGATTTTTGGTTTCGGACACCACAAGGAATTGAGCGTTTTTATAGTTATAAAGGAATCACCCATATGTTTCTCATGAAAGAGAGGCTCTTAAATGGGAAAATCCTTTGCTATAACTATAAAGGAACAAAGCTTACTTCAATTGAAGCAAAAGATCCCAAAGAGCGCTTCACTTATAGTAAACTAAGATTCGCTTATAATGATGATGAATACTTGGCATATACTGATGCCGGTAGTCAAGTTCATTACACCACTTCGAAAAAGCGCTATGCAAGGGGTAAAAAATGTCATCTCCTTACAAAAGTGGACTCTCCTTTTTATTCCCAGGAAACAATCACTTACGATAGCACCCCTATTCGCTCTCAGACAGGAAGGGGGCAAGACTTTGAAGCAACCTACGAGGGTGACCAAATATCCGTTTTACGTTTGTTGGGCGGACAAGAGGAATCTGTCTATCAGATCTCTTACAAAGATGGAACCGAGGTTATTACTCCTGCAGGCACTAAAATTGCCTACACATTTACCGAAGATTTTCACCCAAACACAGTTAATATCTATGATGAGACAGGTGTCGTACGTCGTAAAAAAAGTTACGCTTGGTATCCAGGCGGCCGTCTACGATCGATTCATCAAGAAGGCCTCTGTAAAAGAGAGTATCATTTAGATCTATTTGGTAATCCCGTTAAAGAGATACTTACCGGTGACTTATGTGGGGAAGGAAAAGAAGACTCCTATGTAATCAATAGAAAATTTCCTTCTAAAATTCCGAGTTTTTTGGCCCTGGAAGAAATTACAGAAGAGACAACTACAACAATCCGTTATCTTCCTAACACGAACCTCATAACTTTTAAGGTTGTTCAGGGAAAAGATGGACATTTTGTCAGAGAATATAGAAATTACGACGACTGTTATAACCTTATCGAAATTGTCAAAGAGGCGGATAACGAACGTCATATCACCCGTTTTCATTTAAAACAAACTAACCCTGGGCTGCATCTACCTGAATGGGTAGAAAAATTTTATGTGGAAGGAGGGGTGGAGAAGTCTTTAGGTAAGAGTAAGTTTTCTTACAACGGGCGCAATTTAATCTCGGATGAAGAAGTCTACGATGCTCAAGGCGCTTTTGCCTATCGACTCCATAAGGAGTATAATGATAGAGATCAGCTCATTCTAGAAACAAATCCTTTAGGACAGCTAGCAACTTATGTCTACGACGATTTTCAACGCCTTATCTCCCACACTCCTTTCTCTGAAAAGTTGAAAGAAACAAGAGAGTATGATCAGAGAGGCCGTCTTATTTCAAAGACATGTGCCGGTAAGACCAGTCACTATGAGTATGACAAAGAAGATAATCTGATCGTTGAGACAAACTCCTTCGGACAGAAGCGGTATTTTTCCTATGATCTAGTGGTAAAAAAACCAAAAGAGATTGTCTTTGGCGAGGCGAAAGAGAGTTTTAGTTATGATGGCTACGGACGTATGCTCTCAAAGACAGATGCTCTAGGGCGCACGACCTACTATCAGTATAACGCCTATGATGCAGTGACTGTTATACGGCACCCCGACGGCGCTCAAGAACTGTTCCGCTATTATATTAATGGTAAATTAAAAGAGCATACAGATACTGAAGGGTTCACTACCCAGTATGTCTATGATTCTTTTGGAAGGGTGACCTCTAAACGTTCAGGAGATAGAGAAGAGAAATTTATTTATAACGCTTTGCACCTTCTCTCCCACACCGATTCAGCTGGATATACGACTCATTATTCCTATGATGGAGCTGGGCGCAAAGTTAAAGAAGAGAAGTGCGGGCGGGTCATTACTTATACGTATGATAACTTAGGCGGTCTTGCAACTGTGACTCAAGGAGGAATCGTTACCTCTACGATACGTGATTATTTAGGACGGGTCATTCTAGAAACTAAAAACGATCTCTTTAAGAAGACGATTACCTACGACTCTGTTGGCAATGAAGAGATAGTAACAGTCGGAGAAAAGAGAGAAGAGTTTACATACGATGCTCAAAAAAGGCTCATCAAATATCAAGGTCCTTTGGGAGAGGTTACAACCATTTCCTATACAGAAGAAAAGACCCTTGAGAAGAGAGCTATTGATCCGTCAGGCCTTCTTACAATCGAACTCTATGACATCTATGATCGGCTTGTAGAAAAACGGCTTGAGAAAGAGGGGATCCTCTCTAGAGAAAGATTTATCTATGACCTTGTTGGAAATCTCCTTACACACGAAGAAGATGTTTTTGTAGGGACTCAATACCAAAAGACTTTGGTAAGCTCGTATACTTATGATGTTCGCAATAGACGCATCTCTTCTACAGTCTCTAATCGTACAACAACCTACACTCACACTTCTGAAGGAAAAGTCGCTACCAAACAAAAGCACGACGGCACAGTTCTTACTTATAGCTATACGCCTTACGGAGAAGTAGAGAATGTTCATTCTTCAAAGGGAGATATAGACTTACATTTTGTGTATGATGCCTCTGGTCGACTTGTAAAAGGAGATGGCTTTACTCGCAAGCTTGATCCATTCGGTAACATCATAGAAGAAAGCTTTGGGGATCTTTCGATTTCTAAAACTTACGATGATCTAGATCGTATAGTGACTCTGACCTTACCTGGTCTTTCACCGATTACGTATAGCTATGACCTCTATCTTCGCAGTGTAGAATACGAGAAGCAAAAGCGTAGTTGTCATCTCTATACTCTTTCTGGTGACCTACTGGAGGAGAGCTTTGCTACCTACACAAGAGATGCCAAAGGGCAGATAGTTGAGCTAACCACTCCACATTTCACTCAAACGTGTAAGTATGATTCTGTTGGCAATCCTTTACAGATAGGCGATACCGTTTATACTTACGATTCGTTATCACAGCTTACTTCAGAAAAAGGTCCTTTCCATTTTAATCAGTATCGTTTTAATTCCCATTACGAAGAGCCGCACCAGAAAGAGCGTCTTGAACCCAATGATCCCCTCGGAAAATACGACTCTCTCGAGCGCCTCATCGAATGTAATGGCCACATATATACCTACGATGCTCTAGGTCGTCGCCTCTCTAATAACCAAGACCGTTTTCTCTATAGCGACCTTGAAGAGGTGGCCTGTTACAAAAATCAAAAACCTCTCGCTGTCAAAATAGGGCCACCTCATCGCCCCGCGTTTTTTCTTCTAGAAGACATCTTAGCCATTCCTCTCTACGACGCCAAGGGCGCCTTAAAACTTCTCCTAGATGCAGAAACCCATGAGGTCTCTAACAGTTATCTCTTCGACGCCTTTGGTAATCCCATAGAAGTCATAGAAGAGCTCGATAACCCCTGGAAATATGCCCTCAAGCATCACGATCCCGAAAGCGGTCTTATCTACTTCGGTAAACGCTACTATAATCCCACCACCAAGCAGTGGATCACAGAAGACCCAGCAGGTGACATCGACACGTTTAATCTGTATGCCTTTGTACGCAATAATCCTCTGAGGTATGTCGATTACACAGGGCTTCTTTCTGAAGAAAATAGAGACCGCTCTTTCCGCAGCATGGGCTACAGAATGTGGGATACATTTAACAGCGCACCCATGCAAGGCTCTCTCCAAGCTTTCGGTGGCTTTGCAGAAATGAGTTCCGCAGCCGCTCTCTTTTTCTGCTCCAACGGTCTCGGTTCAGCTCTCGCCTGGCCTCTCCTAGCCCACGGCGCAGACCATTGCCTCGCCGGTCTCAAAACAGCCTTCTTCCGCCGCCCCGCCCGCACCGCCACCAGCCAGCTCTTCCAAAAAATGGGCATGTCTTCAGGCTCTGCGGATGTAATAGATGGTAGCCTAGGCCTCAGCGCTATGATGTGTGGAGCGCGAGCGCTGGGGATAGGGAGTCGTGCTGTGCCAAGATTTTCAAAAACAGTTCTCCAAAAATCGCCACCTTTAATAGAAAACCAAGGTTGGGTGCTACCAGAAAATGGAGGAGGTGCTTTTATTAATGGCCGTTGGTATACTGAACATGCGTTAGAAAGAATGGCTCCCAACAGGCCTGACGTTATGGCCAACTTGCGGGCGCGAGCCTTGAGACGAGTCCATGCTAAAGGTTGGAAACCCGGGACTGAAGAGTTTAGGCAATGGTGGATTGATAACCAGCCTAAACCGCGAGGTATCCCGCCTTTCCTTGTTGAGGCAGAGGTGATGCATCCCGGAAGCACTTGTGTTCGTGTGGTTTTAAATAAAAATGGTGATGTTATTACTGTCATTCCAGGAGGCAAATGAAGGTAAATATTGAAGAAATGCTTTTGTTTTTTGATGAGCTTCTACCTGTTACTGATGAAGAGAGAGGTGTATATTGGCTTAAGACTGTTAGAACAGATGGTCTGATTATTACTTTTGCTTTTTCGACCCTTGAGGCTTACGTGCATATTATTATTCATAACACCTCTAAAATTGATATTGCAGGCATGAGTTTGAAAAATTGCTCTGAAATCCGTGTTTTAGATGAAAAGCGCAAATGTCTAGAAATACTGCATAGTGATGAGAGAGGCCGATGCTTCTTATCTTTGTTATATGGCACAATTTTAGATTATGAAGAATAGAAAGGTCCTTTATAAGAAAGATTTCGCGCTAATGGAAGGTTGAAGCTATCTTAAATGGGATTTTTAAGTGAAAAAACCACTATGTACGAAGCAACTAACAAACGAAGAATCTATCAACTCATAGACATGTATCTGTCTAAAAAAATTGATGAAGAAACTTTTTGTGAGGATTTCGTTCCTTCATATGGTGTAGAATTAGACTACGACACTATTACTAGAGAAGAGAGAAAAGCTTTTTCTGAATTGCAAACAGTCGCAAGCAGATTTTCTCCATTTGAAGAAGATCACAAAAAAAACCCTTATTTTTTTTATACAAAGGAACAGTTAAAGGCAAAAATAATCGAAACTAGAGAGAAACTAACAAAATACTTTGAAGAGCTAAAAAACCAAGATAAGGAAAATTCCGATAACTCTTTTTAAATCGATTAGGCGGTTTTTCTATAGAAATGCAACAGACATCCAATAGTAAAAACTCCTTATATGCACAAGTGGCTCAGATCCTTTTAAAAGAATGGGACCCCATAGGGGTCCAAAATGCAGCAGAAGCTCAAGATGAATACGTTAATTATATTCCTCCTATCTGTGATTTAATCAGCTCCAGAAAATCTGAGAGCGATATATTTGATTGCTTATGGTGGATTGAGACAGAGCATATGGGTTTAAGGGGAAATGAAGCATCTACTAAGATCATAGCAAAAAAACTGGTGCAATTAGTCCAAGCCAATTGTTGAACGGAAGTCTATTTTTTACAGCTGAAACTGACAGGTGATCATGAAAGTAAATATTGGAGAAATGTTTTTATTCTTTGATGAGATGATGTCTCCTACCGATGAAGAGAGACATATATACTGGCTTAAGACTACTAGAGCAGATGGTTTGATTATTATTTTTATTTTTTCGATCTTTGAGTCTAGCGTGGATGTTATTATTCGCAATACTGCTGAAACTGATATTGCAGGTTTGAGTTTGGAGAATTGTTCTGAAATTCGGGTTTTAGATGAAAAACGAAAGTGTCTAGAAGTATTGCGCGGTGACAGGAAAGGGCGATGCTTCTTATCTTTATTACATGGTCCAATTTTAGATTATAAGGATTCAGATTAACGTGTGCTTGTATGAGGGCGAAGGAGATCGACTCTTTGTTAACGTTTGAGTGGAATGGGGGAAATGAAATGCTTGAGATTCATGGAAATCAAGCGGGTTTAGAGAAATTAAGAGAGGCTATAAATTCGCTTCTCTCTAGAGAAGTTTCTGATCATATTCATTTGATGACGAAAGATTGGGGCGGAGATGAGCTTTCTTGTGAGAAACAATGCGAGGAAAACCAAACCATCAACCACGTTAAAATATTTCAGTGGTCAAAAATGAACGACTTGGCCTCGCTGCAATCCTATTGACGCAGAAATTTAACATTATTGGTTATTTAGAATGGGCAACGCCAATTTTCAAGTTAAGGACCTTCTAATGAATTCTGACGTCTATATTAGAGTTAAATTTAAGACGACAGGAGAAGGAGGTCGTAAATCTCCGATAAGAGGAGTTTTTTATGGGTGTCCGATGATTATTGAAGGCGCTGCATACGATTGTAGGTTATTAATAGATAACGCAGTCTTAGATTTAGGAAGTGAGTATGAAGTGCCCGTAAAATTTTTAAATAAAAACACACTAATGGATAATTTAAAGGTAGGAATCAGATTCTTTTTGTGGGAAGGGAAAGAAGTGGCAGAAGGGGAGATTATCCGATTATGTGACGACTAATCACTTGCTTTTGATAAATTCTCATGTAGCGAAACAGAGCTAGCAATAAAGTATAGAGATAGAGAGTCACATGCAAAATAACAGTGAATATGATCAGAGACAATTAAAATTGATGCGCAGTAGTTTGATTTCTTTTGGAAGAAAAGAGATTCCTCTTAGTTCTCTGGTTGGAAATTTAGAGTTTCTATTAAATGCCCTTGAGGGGAGAGATGAAGAATGGGAGTGCGCGTTTTTAGAAGAAGTTACGACTTTAGAGACAGTAAATGCTTTAGCAGTTATTAAAGAAGCCGGAGAAAGCGTCCTCGAAATCGAAAATGATAAAAAAGAAAAATTACTTTCCGTAGCCTTAGAAAACTTAAAAAAAATTATCGATCACAAGTTGTCGCAGCAAGATGAGAAATAGACGGTTTTACATTTCGGGTATTTCGTTTAGGAGATTTTGCTGAAGGATGAAAGTTTTCTTAGAGGAAATACAACAAGTTTTTGATGATCTTATAGATGGGAAAAAGTCCCGAGAAGAGGTAGCTGCTTGGGCTTATATAAGGGAATCAGTAAATGATTATCACGATTTAGAATATGATCCTCCTTACGAGGAGTCAAGAATATGGGAATCTCTGCTTTATTTGGTAGGGGTTGATCTAAAAGATATTGATGGATCATATTTACATTCAGTTGAAAACTTCATTGAATTTAAAAGAGAAATGAACGATTAGCTAGAGGCTTTGTTGCTCCAATTTTGTCTTGCATAGATAGAGGAAAGTGAAATTAGAAATCCCTGAAGTTTGGCTTTTAATTAATATTCTGCATGAGGTTTGCTATGGAATTCCCGTGCCTGATTTTGAAAAAATCATTGGGGAAAAGAGATCTGTAATAGATTTTATGAATCGCATTATCGCTAGCGAAGGTAAAACTCATGATTTTACTTTTAGCGTTAGTGAATTACACAAGCTTAGAAGTTCTTTTCAAGAAGTGTGTAAGGAAATAGATGATTGGGAGTTTCCGATTAGAATTGGAATATCAAAAGAAGAAGCTATAAAAATTTTAGATAAAATTATTTAAGACTAGAGCTAACTGATAAGACAGGACACTTTATTGGGACAAGGTAATGAAAGTTTCACTCGATGAAATAAGAGAAATTTTTGATGATCTTATAGATGAAAGAAAGCCACGAGAAAATATATCTGATTGGGCGTACATTAGAGAATCAGTCCATGACTATGATGACTTAGAATATGATCCTCCTTCTGAGAAGTCAAGAATATGGGAAGCTTTACTTTATTTGACAGGCGTTGATCTGAAAGATATCGATGGATCATATTTGCATTCGATCGAAAATTTTAGTGAATTTAGGAAAAGCATACTTTAATCTACTTTCCGTACAAAGGCTAAAGTCGATGCGTAAAATGAAAGATGAAATTTATTGTTGTCGAGTGTGTGGACTAGAACATGAGATTCCGCCGTGGGGCGAAGATGGGCAAACCCCTATTTTCGAAATTTGTGGATGTTGTGGAGTTACTTTTGGATATCAGGACATTACTTTAGAATATGTAAAACGTTTTCGGGAAGAATGGTTGAAGAAAGGAGGAGGGTGGACCAATCCCAAAGAAAGGCCTCCTGATTGGATGTTAGAAGAAGAGCTGAGAAGTGATGTGTAATGTATGTACGAAAAAGACGCCAAAGAAAGAATCTATCGACTCATAAAAGCCTATTTTGCTGAAGAAATCGAGGAAGCGACTTTTTGCAGCGACTTTATTTCTTTATATGGCTTGGAGCTAGATGAAAATACACTCACAATAGAAGAGCAAGTGGCCTTTTCTGAATTAGGAATGGTTGCAAGTAGATTTATCCCTTTTGAGGAAGGTGGGATCGCTAAGCTGTCGGTAGAGAGTGCAAAACAAGAAGTAAGGGTGAAGATCCTAGAAACTAAAGAAAAATTAATGAAACCCCCCGATCCTCAAATTTACGGAATAGGGGATGAGCTGTGTATAGAGCTCATGAAGGAAAAATTTCCAAAGTTTCTTTCGTATTGGAAAGAATATATCCGAAGCTTTGGTTCGGATTCGGGGATACATATTCAGATGATTCCTTTTATCGACTATGCGTTAGATGCCATCAGATCGAATGATGAAGCTGAAATGAAAAAGATCTTTGATTTTGTGGAATTCTTGATATGTAAGGGTGATGAGTCGGTGCAAAGTGCAATGACCACCTCGTTTTTAGAAGGCTTGATGGCCCAAGATCCGAAAGAGATCAAATTCACTACGTTCGTTAAGTATATGGGTGAAAACTCGATTGCTTATTGTAGAGCATGGGATAAGTTTACTGGTATTAGAACGGAAGGGTTATGGGAAGATGAAAGTGAGAACCTAAAACGGATAGAATTAGGTTGTGATGAGATTTGGCCATTAATAAATATATTAGACCTCTTGCGTAATTAAATTTTTTGCTATGCTCGTTGCTTTTTCAAGGACAAGAGCATGAGCAAATACGAAGAGCTGAAGCAATTACCGCCGGAACAGTTTAGAAGATTGACCGGGATCAAACCAGAAACCTTTTCTGAAATGGTGAATATCCTAGTAACAGTTCAAAATAGCAGGTATAGAAAAGCAGGTCGAAAAGGAGAGTTAACCATAGAGGA
>CAZBHP010000057.1:0-9575 GCA_964491795.1 uncultured bacterium
AAGGCTTACCACGGTGAAGGCAATCCCAAACGAGGAGCTTTTTTCCCCTAAAACAAAAAGAGAGATCACATTCCCCACATAGAAATCTTTATTTCCCCCCATCAACTCAGGGATCACAAACTCTCCAAAGGCGGGGATATAGACAAGGAAAATCCCTGTTCTAATTCCATTCATTGTAAGAGGGATGAGGACATTTCTGAGTGTCTGAAAAAAACTTGCTCCCAAATCGAAAGAGGCTTCTAAGAGTTTAGGGTCGAAACGCTCTAAAGAGGCGAAAATAGGCATCACCATGAAAGGGAGGTAGAAGTAGACCATCATGAGAAGGGTTGCAAACGAGGTGTTGAGAAAATGGATGGGTTCTCCTATAAGGCCAAATCCCATGAGGAGGTTATTGAGAAATCCATGCTTTTCTAGAACGAAAAACCAAGCGTAGATATGGAGAATAAAGTTTGTCCAAAAAGGGAGGAGTAGTAAGAAAAGAAAAATATTTTTATAGCGTCGTGCATGAAAGACAATTGTGTAGGCAAAAGGAAAACCAATTAAAAGGCAAACAAGGGTAGTTGCAGTCGCTAGTAAAAGAGAGTTTTTAATGATGATAAAATAAGAGAGGGAAAGGATGGGTTCGTAAGCGCTCTTTTGCCAAAAGCTACTCGCGAGAAGCAAGATGAGCGGGGCATAAAAAAAAAGGATTTGCCAGATGAAAGGGATCGATCCCAGGGCAAACGAACGCTCTTTTTTGATATCTTCGATTCTGATCATGCGTCTAAGAGCACCATATTTTCTTTTTGCCAGGAGAGATAGACCTCATCATCGTAGTCGATCGATTCCATAGGGAAATGTTCTTCATTCTGTTCGAAGACTTGGATTTTGCGTTGATTTTTGAGGAGAACTTCGTAGAGGGTCGATCTGCCTGTATAGACAATCGAAGAGACAGTCCCTTTAAGAGTGTTAGAAAAATTTGGAACCGGTTTTTTAGAGATAAAGATTTTTTCGGGACGGACGCTGATCACACGCTCTTTTTTCGCAGGATTTTTGTCAGGTGGTGGGGGGAGGATAAGGAAGTCCCCTAAATCAGGAGCATGGAATCTGATCTCTTTCTCTTCTCCTACAAGCGATCCTTCAAATAGGTTAGTGTTTCCTACAAACTGGGCTACAAACGCAGAATGGGGAAATTCATAAATTTCTTTAGGTGTCCCTATTTGGGCTATCTGGCCTTCATAGTCCATAATAGCCATGTGATTGGCCACTGTCAGAGCTTCAAACTGGTCGTGAGTTACATAAACAAAGGTTGTAGAAAGCTTATCTTGAAGATCGATTAGTTCAATTAAAAGCTTTTCACGTAGTTTAAAATCTAAAGCAGCAAGAGGCTCATCGAGAAGAAGGACATCGGGTTCATTGATGATGGCGCGAGCAATTGCTACTCGTTGCTGTTGCCCTCCAGAAAGCTCAGCCGGCTTTTTATAAATTTCCCTTTCCAGATGAAACGCCTTTAGAATCTTATGAACCTTATACTCGATCTCATCTTTAGGTTTTTTTTTAATAAAAAGGGAGTAGGCGACGTTATCGAAAACCGTCAGGTGGGGGAAGAGGGCGTAATTTTGAAAGACAATGTGGGTTTTACGCTTATGGACGGGGAGATTGGTAATTTCCACATCGCCCAGGAAAATAGAGCCCGAATCGACCTGATCTAAGCCCGAGATCAACCTTAGCAAGGTCGTCTTACCGCAGCCTGAAGGGCCAAGAAGGGCAAAGAACTCCCCTGAGGGGATTTCTAAAGAGATGTTGTCGAGAATCAAGTTCCCGTTCTTTGTCTTAGTGACATTGTGTAGGCGAATATTTCTCATCACCATCTATTGTCTTTTAATGACATTTTTTTCACAATAGCACGTTATACATATCCTAATTAAAAAGTTTCAGTATGGGGAAATCATGACAGAAAAGTTGGTTATCATAGGCTCAGGGCCAGCAGCTTACACAGCCGCCCTCTATGCAGCGCGGGCAAAATTAAATCCTTTTGTCTTTGCCGGATTTAAAAGCGGGGGGATGCCTGGAGGGCAATTGATGATCACAGGCGAGGTGGAAAATTACCCGGGCTTTCCTATGGGAATCACAGGTCCCGAGCTTATGAAGGCTATGGAAGAGCAAGTTAGGCGCTTTGATGTCCGAATCGCTGGGGAAGATGTGATAGATGTGGATCTTTCAAAATCTCCCTTTGTCATACGAGGAAATAACACCAATTTATCCACTCATGCTTTGATTATTGCGACAGGGGCCAATGCTAAGCGCTTAGAGATTCAAGGGAGTAAAGAATTTTGGAATCGAGGGATTAGCGCTTGTGCGGTGTGCGATGGGGCGCTTCCCTTATTTAGAAATCAGCCTCTTATCGTAGTAGGCGGTGGTGATACGGCTTGTGAAGAGGCAAATTACTTAAGCCGCTTTGGAAGTAAAGTATATCTTTTAGTGCGAAAGGGGGAGATGAGGGCTTCTAAGATCATGCAAGACCGAGTGTTTGCCAACACTAAAATTGAGGTCCTTTTTAACACAGAAATCGTAGAAGTGATGGGACAGAATGTGGTGGGTAAGGCTCAAATTAAGAATAACCAAAATAATGAGCACAAAGAGCTAGAAGTGAAAGGGCTTTTCTACGCCATTGGCCATGAGCCGAACACAGCATTTCTTAAAGGGCAGGTTCCTCTTGATGAGACAGGCTATATTGTTGTAAAACCGGGCTCATCGCTTACTTCAATTGATGGGGTCTTTGCGGCAGGTGATGTATATGATAAACGCTACCGACAAGCGATCACTGCAGCTGGTATGGGATGTATGGCAGCTTTAGATGCTGAACATTGGCTCTCTCATAAGGCTCTTTAATGAAAAGATTCTGGGTATGGGGATCAATTGTGCTAGGTGTTGTTGCAAACTCTACCCTTTGTGCTTTGACTGAAATGCCCTGGTTTCAAACGCCACTTGAGTTTGTAGGGCGCTTGGTTGTAAATCCAAGTTTTTTTACTAATGTAAAAAATGGATACAACCCCACACACTACCACTCTACCAATGTCTTAGCAGAGGCAGCTCTCTTAGTTCCGATCCTGCCTACTGTCGATGTAGAAGCAGAGATCACTCTTTTGCGCACCTCTAAATATCCGTTTGGTTTTGAAAGCGTAGCCTTGCAGGGGAGGATGCTTTTTTTAGATGATCTTTCTGGTGATCCCATCAGTTTAGATGTGGGGTTTAATATAAGAATCGTAGCAGCACAAAGGCTACACGACGTAGCTACTCCCTATCACAACCTAGCAAACTTCGAGCTGACCTCAGCAATAGGCAAAGAGTGGCAGTGGCGAGAAAACTGGCTTGCCCGCTCTTATCTCGTCTTGGGACTTGGGGAAGCTAACAAAGGCTATCCATGGACACGATTTTACCTACGAGGAGAAGTGGAGCTAGTTTCGCAGTTAGCGCTCAACGCGTTTCTCGCCGGTTATTTCGGTTTAGGTCCGCGCAATAACGTCAATGTCTCGCACTTTTCTTCCTATGCGCTGATTCAACATCAAAATGTCGATATAGGCGCTGGCCTCTCCTATTTTTTCAAAGTTTATGGGGAGCTCTCTTTTATGTATGCGTATCGGCTATTTGCCCATGCCTTTCCCGACAAATACCAAAGCTTTCGCTTAAGCTACTCCATCCCTTTTTCTTTATAGCGATTTACCACAGAGAAAAATAGGTAACACGAGAGGGCGCAGAGGGGTTTGCCTAACATATTGCAAAGCTTTAACCAAGAGAGGGCGGAGAGAGGCTCACATAACCGCCTACATTAGTTTACTCATGTTACGCACTTTTGCGTAACATGAGCTTATAATATCAGGGAACAGGATGTGCAGGATCGACTTCGTCGATAGGATATGCAGGATGCAAATTTCTTATAATTATCCTGCGTATCCTATAAGCCGCAGGCTATCTTACATATCCTGTAGCTTTTTCGCTCTCACAGAACTAGACGCAAGCTATTGCGTAACATGAGTTATGTAAGCCTCTCTCGCGCCCTCTCGTGTTAGAAATAAGAGAAAGCCAAGAGAGAACAAGAGAAGAGTTAGGAAGTGGGAGAGGAGAGGGAGAGGGCGACGGCGGTTGCGTAGTTGCGTGAGTGGGAGAGGGAGAGGAGAAAAGAGGGGTGGCCGAAGTGGGCACTCGCTGTGGGAGAGAGGAAGACGTGGGGCTTGCCACTTGTGTCATTGAGAATTTCTATATCTTGGAAAGAGAGGTCTTTGCCAAAGCCGACCCCTAGAGCTTTAACGACAGCTTCTTTAGCAGCAAAGCGGACGGCGAAGCGGGGGATAGGGTCTTTGTATTGAGCGCAGTGAGCTCGTTCTTTCGAGGTAAAAAGTCGCGTAAGGAATCGATCGCCATAACGATCAACCGCTTTTCTAAAGCGGTCGATTTCCAAAATGTCTGTGCCGATCCCTTGAAGCCCTGTATTGATCTGATTAGTCATGTTGGTGTTCATACATAGGGTGGTTATCGAAAGAAGACTCATCTACCAAAGCATTTGTGAAGATGATGCGTCCTGCAGAAGTTTGCTTCACAGAGATCACTTGAGCATCTATAACTTCGCCAATATAGTCCCCACCGTTATTGATAACGACCATGGTTCCATCCTCTAGATAGCCAACTCCTTGTCTAGGCTCTTTGCCGTATCGTTGCACTTTAATGGTAAGTGTTTCTCCTGGAGGAGTGAGGGGTTTTAATGTTTGGAAAATATTATTGATGTTGACCCATTGAGTTTCCTCAGTGAGAGGAAAACGTGGAGGCTCGGCTGCGATAACATTTGCCTGTAAAAATTGGGCTAAAGAGAGAATTTTTAAGTGTTGATCTTTTATTTCAGGGAAATCGCGGTCGTGTATCCGGAGAGAAAGGGAGGGCATACTCTCGAGTTTTTTAATTAAAGCAAGGCTTTTTTGGGCTCTCATTTTTTGCGTCTCTTCACCAGTTTCAAGGTGTTGTGTAAGCTCTTTAATGAGAAAGCGGGGTAAGACGATTTGATGGTTTAAAATCCCAGATTGGAGAAAGTCGATAGTACGTGGATCGGAGAGAAGGGAGGAGTCTAAGATCAAATCTTTTTTCATAGAGCTTGTCTTAGTAAAATGGGCGAAAGGGATGCTAATAAAAATCTCATCAGCAAATCGCAGAGTTAAGATCACCCCAAAATAGGTGCTAAAGAGGAAGATCGCCATTTTAAAGATGGAGATGGTGGAAGGGGAAATCAGAAGCGATAGGGAAGAGAGTTGAAGCACTGAATCAAAAATAAGGGAGAGGACACCACCCATTAAATAGCCGAAGAAAAGACCAACCATTGCGGTGTTAAAAGAGCGCAAATGGAGACGTCTAAAAAGGATCTCAGAACCCATAAGCAGAAGAAATAAGGCGCTTCCTAAAAAAACTCCAAAAGTAAGCCTTGTGAAAAGGTCTCCTCCTGGATGGACTATCATATGTGTTACCATGAAAAAAACGCTTAAAAAGCCAAAAAAAACTCTTGTAAGCAACAACGACATACACCTACTCCTTTATGTGCAAACCTAAAAAAGACATTATGCGTTAAAAAGGCATCTCAAGTAAACCCAAAAATTGATTTTTCAGGACGCTATTTATGATACGGTGTCCCTTTAGATATAGTAAAGGCTCGGTAGATTTGTTCCATGAGGAGAAGGCGCATATGCTCATGGGTAAAGGTCATCAGAGAGAAGCTTAAAGTGTCTTCTGCGCGCGCTCGTATTTTATCGGAAACTCCATCGGATCCTCCAATAACAAAACGGGTTCGAAGGCGAGTGGTTAGATAGCTCGAAAAGGCAATGCTTGTCATTAGGCGTCCTCGCTCATCAAGGAGGATGAATGGCGGGCCTTCTAGTAGAGCCTTTTCCATCTCTTCTTCTTTTTTAAAAAAACGCCATTCACAGTCAGCGGTTCCCAAGAGTCGCTTTTCTAAAACGGATATCTCTTCAGATAGCCACTCTTTCTTGTGTTTAGAGACGGTGTAAATTTCAATTTTATACATGAACCCATGCGCTGTTGTTGCTTTCCAAAATCAAGACTATTATAGTAAATTTAGGAGAATAGAAAAAGAGAGGAACGCATGGGTTTGTTGGCTTGGCTGCATTGGGATCCGAGTAGTGATATCATTATAATCCCTTTTTTGGAGCTGCCCATTACCTGGTATGGCTTTCTCTTTGCGACCGGTTTTTGGGTCGGTTTTCATATTTTTGTTTATATGTTTCAGCGCTTTTTAGTGCAGATTGCTGAATTTCGTCCAGGCGATGTCGACTTTCGGGCGTGGAAAAAAAAGCCCAATCCAGAGCTTTCTACTCTTAAAGAAAATGATTTAGAAACCTGTAATGCTTTACTTGATCAGGCTCTTCCAGAAGAAGATGAAAGACACCCGCTTCTTACTTTTGCTAAACGGGCTGTTTCAGTATCTGTATACGAAAAAATCAGAAAAAGGATTTCTTTAGAAAATCGCTTTCCAGATGTTTTTATCCCCGTGAAGCAGCGGGCGAAAATGTTTACAGAAAAAGTCCTCCTTTATGCAGTAGTAGGAACTATCGTTGGTGCAAGACTTGGGCATGTTTTCTTTTATGAAAATCCTTGGGATTACATCCTACATCCTCTTTCTATTTTAAAAACCTGGGAAGGAGGCCTTGCAAGCCATGGCGGCATTTTAGCCGTAGTGATTGCTATGGGTATTCTCTACAAGAAGACCCAAAAATCTCTCCCCGAGTTAAATATTGCGACCTTGTTGGATTACATGTCTGTTCCAACTCTTTTTGTTTGTTGCATGATTCGCCTTGGAAACTTCTTCAATCAAGAAATTGTAGGGGCAAAAAGCTATCAACCCTGGGCAATTATCTTTGGACACCCCCGCGGAGGCGAAGCTAATATCCCTTGCCATCCTGCGCAGCTCTATGAAGCTTTATTCTATCTTTCTATTTTCGCCCTCCTCTTTACCGTGTGGCAAAGGGTAGGCTATCGTCTATTAGCCGGGCAAATCTGCGGTCTTGCAATCACAATCGGCTTCTTTTTCCGCTTCTGCATTGAGTTTCTCAAAACAGAACAGAGCGTTTGGTTCAGCGACGTTGATCATCTCTTCAACATGGGTCAATGGCTCAGCGTCCCGATGATCCTCTTAGGTCTTATCCTCTTTTTCGCCGGCAAGAGAGTGAACGACTTTAGCCGCTCAGCGTGAAAGTTTTTCTAGTTTGTAGAAAATGTTTTCTGTTAGCGAGAAGACGCTATGCTTTCACGATTGTCGCTTCCAGAAGATTTGACCTTCAGCATCATAAGCCCCTATCAGAATAATATGAGCATTTTTTGCAAATGCGATAAATTCAAGCTCTGTAAGGTTGCGATCCTCTTTTATATGAATAGCAGACTTGCTTCCTACGCATAGCGAATGCCATAAAGTATGAGAACAATCTAAACAATTTTCCAAAATTTCTAGAGAAATCTGGGGTGGAGCTACTACATAATAAACTTCTTCTTTATAGTGGCACCCTACTTCTGAAAATAGAGAGCTGGTATAGTTGGGTTCATAGGTTGTATTGAAGTCATCAAAGGCATAAAAAAGGCTGGGATGCTCCTCTAATTCTTGTACTAATATTTGACAGGTTTCTACTGAGTTGATCGTAAGAGATCCCCCATACTGAAATTCATGCAGCTGTTTTTCTAAGACTTCTCTTCGAGAAAACGTATAAAACACTCCCTCTTGAAAGGGAACATGGCTGCAAAGCATATTAGATAAAAGATTCACCCCTTGTAAGTGGTCTTTTAAGTATAGTAGGGTCTTAGAGTATTCCAAAGGGTATTTATAAAGGACAGGTTTCATACTTATCTCCCTTTTGGCTCCCAAGTTCCATCCGGTTTAATTCTTATTCCCTTAGGAAAAAGAGGCCCTTCATAATCCCAATGGGGACCTACAGGAGCTCCATGATATAAATCAGGATGTAGAGACTCTTCGTCATTATCCTTCCCTTTTACCCAGCTTCCCCTTCCTGAGAGGGGATCACCTCTTCCTTTCCAAACAAATCCCTCACCAGGGCAGATAGTAGGATCATCGCCTAGATTTTCCCAACTAAAGGGCGGCTCTTTTACTTCTTCTTGCCAGTGTTGGTAACCTTTATATAACTTATAACCCAAATAGCCCACAAACATACCTGTTGCGGTAGCTGCTGCAAAAGGGGCCCAAACTGGTGCTGTAATCGCTCCTCCACCTCCCCAGGCGATGCTTAGTATGGGGACAGCCCAATTTCCATCAGGGTCAATAAAAGATAAGGGATTATCTAAGCAGTATTGATGAAGATCGGCACTTTGTTGTAGAGGATCACAGGTTAACCACTTTCTAATTTCTGGGCAGTAATAGCGTTCTCCAAAATAAATAAGTCCGGTATCTCTGTCATAGTTCTTTCCAGCAAAAATCCAAGAAGTTGGAGAATTCTTAGAGAGCCCTCTTCCAAAAGGGTCACACTTTTCAAGTGAAATCACTTCTTTTGTAGAAATGTCGATCAGCTTGAGAATGTTTCCCTGTCTATTGTGAATGGGTGCGTAGATGGTGTCATTCACTTCGATCGCAATCGGTCGTAATATATCCTTATGTGTTGATAAGCCGGGGATACGAAGTTCTTCTACTTTTCCAGATTCGTCCAAAATCGCTATTTCATTAATACCAAAATAGACATAATGCTCAGTTTTACCATTAGAGATTTTAGAGATTCTTTTCCCTGAAAGATCATAGGTATAGCTCGTTGTAGAATTAGGAGTTATAACCTCTGTTAATCTACTATTCTCATCATATTTAAATTGAGTATTTCCTCTTTGAACAATCTGACCTGAAGTGTTGAAAAAACAAGGCTGCTCTTGATCTTTTAGGATAAGTTGCCGACAATCATTGTATTGGTATTCGTGTGTTACTTTATCTTGAGTATATTTTAAAAGATTATGATGATCATCATATTCACAAATTTCTAGACTGTAAGGGCTTTGTACCATTATATCTGAGTCATAGAAAACCTCTCCTAAATCTCCGATTAAATTCTCAGAAATAAGATGCCCTTCTCCATTATAACGATAAGAATGGGTATAGAGAAGTTCTCCATCCTTAGATAAACGATCTATTTGTGAGAGACGTTGATCATCGAAAATATAAAGCACGTTTCCAAATTCTCCGAGAGGTAAGACATACACATCTGCATGCAAAGACCCGACAAAAGATAAAAGAAAAACAAACAACAATCTCATGTGATGGCTCCAATAATTATTTGGAGTTTATAGAGAGAGAGCTATTTGGTAAACAATAAATGTAATTATTCGGAGCATGTTAGTGTTATACCCAAGGTGATTCAAAACTTGGCATTTTAGCCTCGCTGACATCTCCAAATTTAAAGCCTTCTCGACTCGCCCCTCCCAAATTCAAAAAGCCCCCGGCTTTTCGAATTTGGGCCCCTTCTCCAACAGGGGCTCGCCTCTAAGTCGGCTCTGCCTGCTTTAAATTTGGAGCGTCCGCTTCGCTAAAACATCCAACTTTTGAACGACTGCCA
>CAZBHP010000058.1:0-9487 GCA_964491795.1 uncultured bacterium
AGGACGCAGAAAAATAAGGGGATTTTTTATTTCTCCGCGTTCCTCTGCGGTTAATCCCTTGTAAACAATGCTATATTCCTCTCTCGCGTCCTCTGCGTTAGAACTAAGGGAAAGCCAGTTATGCATTTTTGCCTAACATGAACGACAGCCAAGCTGCAATCCCATCCCTTCAGGGCTTAAGTAAAGCGGCCAATTAATCAAATAATCCTTAAGGAGTAAGAAGAATTCCTCCTTCTTGAGAAGGAGGTTCTTTTAATGAAATAGATGGGGGAGGGGGCTGGTTTTTAGCGAAAGAAAGGGGGGCGGAGCCGTTTCTTACTACGGATGATTTTTTTGTGTTGGTTGCCGTAAACAACCTCATAGATGTTGGATACTGAAATAAACGCTTCAGGATCAACGTGAAGTGCAAGATCTTTTAAGTCTGCCAGATCCAAACGTTCCACCAAAACATTTAAGATGTCTCGAGGAGAGCCGGAATAGCCGCCACGTCCTTGAGTAATTGTTAAGCCAAGGCCCATCTCTTCGATAATGGCATGGCTCATCTCTTCTGTTCTTCGTGTGATAATAGAAACAGATTTAATCTCTTCGAGACCTACAATCACAAGATCCATCATTTTGAAAGCTACGATAAACGTAAGAAGGGACTGTATAGCAATATGCCAGTCCAGAAAGAGGATTCCGTAGAGTCCAAAGACGAAAACATTAAAAAAGAGGACAACCTGTCCGACTGTAAACCCATAACGCTTATTGGCGATGATCCCAAGGATTTCGCTACCATCAATGCAACCACCATAGCGAATCACAAGACCAACGCCAATCCCCAAAACAGCTCCGCCTAAGACTATAATTTCCAAAGGTTCCCCTACGAAGGGGGGTACGTGCTCTAGCAATGCCAAAAAGATCGCAAAGAGAATAACCGCTATAAGCATCTGAATTACAAAGGTTCTTCGAATGTATCGATAGGCGAGATAAATAAAAGGAATATTGAGAAGGATAAGGAAAAAAGAGATGTAACTATCGCCGAGCAGCCTTCCCAGAATTAGAGAAAGACCTACGATTCCACCGTCAATCAGGTGATTAGGATAGAGGAAGACCCGAATTGCAAGGGCGTAAAAAAAACAGCCCACCAGGATCCAGAAAAGACCTAAGGCAAGATGCCCTTTGTGTTTAGCGGATATTCCCAGGTGAGGCATTAGACGTTTACCACTTAGTGTTTATCGTTTAGGGTTAGAAAACGCGAGAGACGGGACTCGAACCCGCAACTTCCAGCGTGACAGGCTGGTGCTCTAACCAATTGAACTACTCCCGCAAACTATCAGTACACTACTGCATAGCATATTTGCTACACCTGTGCCACTATAAAAATGTGCGATATTCACTAGTTGGGCGCAAAGGGATTCGAACCCCTGACCGCCTGTGTGTAAGACAGGAGCTCTACCGCTGAGCTATACGCCCTTATACTTATTTTGGTTCCAATCTTGAAACCTGATTCGTATAATTTATATCGCAACATTTTATATGGATAAGAGATTTTTTCTCAAGTATTATAAATCGTAGCACGTGCTTTTTTGGAAAATACTCAAGGGAGGAACGGTGAAAGGGTGTCTTTTTCTTTTTTTTATCCTTTGCTCAAGCTGTAGTCCTACTTCTCTAGAGGAGTATCATTATGAGGGGGAAAACCTAGCAAAGGAGATCGCTATTGAGCTTGCCAAGGTTCATACTGAGGAGGATCTCCTCTCAAGAGCACCACGATTAAAGAAGAAACTTTCTGCGATGGTCGATTTAATGATAAAAGCACGAAAGCTTCAAAAAAAGAAAGAGGAGGAGCCTTTTTTACAAGGATCTCAAGAGGCAAGCGACTTTCTCAAAGAAGAGTTTATAAGGATTTACCAGATCGAGGGTTGTGCAGAGACTATGCAAGAGATTCAAAGAGAGGCGTTGCACCGCCTCGATCTTTTAGCCTAAGAGTCTTTAGAGCACAGGATCTTCTTTTTGGTCAGTTGAAAAGGAAAACTTTTCGTTAAGTTGTTCAAAAAAAGGCTTATGTCTTTCGTGGTGAGCATGATCTGTTAAATCCTGAATGTGGATGGGCACACAGGTGATATAGCCTTTCTCAAGAAGATAGATATCAGTGTCTTCTTGCTCGTTAAAGAGAGCCCAGGAATCGAGAATCGGGTATTTTTTGGTCCCTTTTAGAGACTTATCAGATCCAATGCGTACATCCCAGAAACTTTGCCCCTGACGAGCCATTTTAAAGCCTAGGATGGAGCCTTTATTTTGGAAGGGGAAATTGACATTCATAAGGGTCCCTTTAGGAAAGGGATGAGTCACAAAGTGTTGTACGATCTCCGGAATATAGGTTTCTGCTTTCTGAAACTTTTCAACCCCTTCGTCATACATGCAAGAAAATGCTATCCCAGGCACTTCAAAAAAGGTCCCTTGGATTGTCGCAGCAATCGTTCCACTATGTATGATGTTTCGTCCAGAATTACTTCCGTCATTGATCCCGGAAATAATAAAGTCTGGTTTGTCTTTAAGAAGATAGTGGAGAGCAAACTTAATACAGTCGGCCGGGGTTCCAAACACTTTCCAGGCCTCAGTTTCGTCTTCCCATGTAATTTTTTCTGCTTCAATGTGTTGGGATTTTGGAATCGAGATTCCCATCCCTTTACACGATTGATCCTCGGCAGGGGCGACAATGGAGAGGTTAGCTATAGGTCGAAGAGCCTTCCACAAGTGGTATATACCAGGTGCGTGAATGCCGTCATCATTACAAAGAACAATATTAAGTTTTTTCATAGAATTACATCTGTAGATTTCTTTGATTCAGTAATAATAGAAATAAACCAAATTGTAAATGAACTAATCAGAAAACCTGGAATTAAAGTTGGTATTTCTAAAGGAAACAGCGGGTTAATCAAAGGCCAACACCCTGCAAGTAAGGCTCCTGTGACAACACCTGCCCAGGCACCATAGCGGTTAGTTTTTTTCCCGTACAAACTAAAAAGAACTAGGGGTCCGAAGGAAGCTCCAAGACCATACCAGGCATATTCTACGATGGCATAGACAGTGCTTTTGCTTTGATAAGCAAGGAGATAGGCGACGCCCGTTACTAGAATAATGCTCACACGAGAGACTAACAAAAGCTCTTTAGAGTCGGCATTTTTTCGTAAGATTTTCTTATAGAAGTCTTCTGTAAGGTTTGATGCCAAAACAAGGATCATTGAGTCCATGCTTGTAATTGTAGCCCCCAAAATAGCGCATAAGATGAAAGCAGCGAAAAAGGGTGGGAGAAGTTGCAGTGTCATATTGATAAAAACAAGCTGAGAGTCGCCTACAGAAGTCCTTGCAAAGAAGGCAATGGCAATCAATCCTACTAAAGTAGCTGCAAAAAGGGAGATGATCTGCCAAGAAATACCAACCCATTTAGATTTGGGTATTTCTTTTACGTTGTTAATTCCCATGAACTTAGTGATCACGTGGGGCATGCCAAAATAACCGAGCCCCCAGCTACTAATCAAAAAGAGGATCGAGAGGATCGATTTTACCGACAGATCAGGAAACGCCCCTTGGTAATCTCTTTTTAATTCCATGGCTTTCATGACTCCTTTCCAACCACCAACACTTGGTAGCGCATAGAAAGGGACAAAAAGAATCACAAAGAGGAGAAAAATCGCTTGAAAAAGGTCGGTCCAAGCAAGAGTGATATAGCCGCCAATAAACAGGTAGGGGACGATAATGCAAACACCCACGGTTGCTCCCCAAAGAAAGCTCATACCGAAAAGGGTTTCTAAAAGAAGCCCAAGTCCGACTAAAAGAGCAGAAATATAAATAGAGTAGTAGATAAAAGAGATGAATACAGTAAAGATACGCAAAGTGCCTGTTGTATCAGCAAATCTACTCTCAAAAAAAGAGGAGAGGGTGAGACTGCCGTACTTTTCTGTCATGACCCGAAGCCGCGGGGCCACAAACTGCCAGTTCAAAAACATAAAAAGAACAAGGCCGACAGCTACCCAGACATTAAAAAGGCCTACTGCAAAAATCACTGCAGGGTATCCCATAAAAATCCAGCTACTCATATCGCTTGCATGCGCAGCGACTGCTGTAAGCCAGAAATTCATTTTCCTACTTCCTAGGATGAAATCGGTCGAAGTGAGATGTTTTTTGCGCGAATAAAAACCGATACAAATAAGAATCGCAAGGTAAAGGCCAACGGCTAATAAGAAAGGAACTTGATGCATAACTTGAGAATTATAGTATAAAAGGGGGTTCCTTTAAAGCTTTTTTGGTGCCAAAGGTGTGGTGAGCCAGAGCAAGATTGCGCCTGACATAAGGAAAATGGACTTCAATTGCATCGATAAGAGAGGAGACTTCTTTCCGTTTAGAAGTTTGTCCAACCGGACACTGACAGGTAATTTTAAGAAAGTTGTGATGCCGTGCAAAAGCTAAAATCTCTTTTTCATAAGAGTAAATGAGGGGCCGGATAATCGTAATCCCATAGCCACGCATAGGCACTTTGGGTAAGTTGCCTTCAAATTCCCCTTTATGAAACAGGTTTAAAAAAAGTGTTTGTATAGAGTCGTCTGCATGGTGACCAAAAGCAATCGTCGAGTATCCCTCTTTTTTTGCTTCTGTAAACAAAAGGCGCCTGCGTTCCCGCGAACAGCTGTAACATTCCAAGGTCTCTCGTTTCTGCGTAGAGGTAAGCGTAGTAAAGGGGATGCCTAATTCTTTACACACTCCACGCAGATAGCCACCGGTCATACCTGGGCCACAAGAAAACTCGCCATCGACGTGAAAGGCGTGTAAATCAAGCTTTGGAAAACCTCTCCCTGACAAAGCATGGAGAAGGAAAAGGAGAGTTAAAGAGTCTTTCCCGCCACTTAAAGCAATTGCTATCCGGGTCTCTTCGAAAAGGGAAAAGTCATGAATAGCTTTACGCATCTCACTTTCAAGCTTTCTCCCCACCGCCGAGAAGGGGTGCTTGGGCACTATAGAAGGTATACAATAACTCTGCATGGTGCTAAACTATAGACTTTATTAAGAATGTGTGCAACAAACCTCTTTTATCAGAAAAAAGGCCTACTTATATGAATCAAAAGCCCGAAAGAAATGACCCCTGTCCTTGTAAATCTGGAAAAAAATACAAAAAATGTTGCGGAAGACCTGGGCTTGCCAAACACGATGTTACATACGTAGGAAATCAAGGGTCTCTCATCAGTAGGATCCAAAAAATAAGTGGCGTTGCAAGTGCCCCTGCGCGCTCCCTTAAAGATCGCATTGGTCATCTTGGTTCACCTCCTAAAGAAGAGAATTCTTCCTCAGGGCTGCCTCCAAAAGAGCCGCATGATTTTACTCCGCAAGACTCACCAGTAAATCCTGAGACAAAAGAATAAAATTCTTGAGTATAAAACAAAGCCTTTGTTATAAAAGATGGCACGATTGTAGAGGTCGTGTTGAGAAGTTAGAAAGAGAAAAACTCCTCGAGCACGATTAGTATACCGATCTTCTGTGCTGGTGTAGCTCAACTGGTAGAGCGCCCGACTTGTAATCGGATGGTTGAGGGTTCAAGTCCTTTCGCCAGCACATATTTTTAATTTTGGACTTCTGTATTCTCAAGTTAAATTTTTGAGTTTATGTGAAGAGGCGACGCCCATATGGGGGATTCGCATAGCGGCAATTGCACGAGACTGTAAATTTCGCGGCTCCGGCCTCCGTCAGTTCGAGTCTGACATCCCCCATCCTTCTTTCAAAACATCTATAATATAAAGTAAATTTTTACTCATTGCGACTGTTTGTTGTTATGAGTTATAATTTATCTGTTAATTAGATTTCTTAATTAAAATAAAAGAGGAAACTAAACATGGCAGTAGTTGGTAGCGCAGGCGGTGGAGCCCCCCTTCTAGCGGTTGATTCTCATTCAGAAGGTGTCGTAACTACTGGATCTTCCAACCGGAATCTTTGGACGAAGATAAAAAGATCGGATTACCATGAAACAGTTCAGAAGGTAGGGAGATGGGGAGAGAATATAGGTTTATGTCTTGCTGGAGTCTCGGTTCTTGATAGGAAGGTATTTGCAGTGGTAGTTGTAGCTGCAGTAGGCTATCGGCGTCGGGATGAAATACTGCGAAAATTACAGACAGCTGCTGCACCTGTTACCGCTATTTGGAGAAAAGTAAGAGCATACATGGCGCCCCGTTTGACTCAAGCTGCCGGATCGATAAGTCGAGAGGGCAGTGAGAACGTGCTGTTGCGTGTTGTAAAATTTACGTTGCCGACAACTTTTATCTATTATCTTTGCGCTGATAAAATCTATTCCATTTCAGCAACAGCTCTTGAATTAGCTGCGCAACATGCACCTTCTATAAGAAATATAGTATTTACCCTTCTAGTAACTGGACAGGTGGGTCTAGCGGGTCTAGCTTATCGCAAACCTATAGCATCTTTGACGAAAAAAACGGTTAGATGCTTACGTGATTTTCCAAACATAGTTTCTCAGTATGTCCGTAATCACCCATTCAATAGCGCTGCTATGGCCGGATTGGTAACCCATATTGTAGCTCCGCAGTTGATAGATGCTCCTTTAGGTGCTGTTATGGATGCCAGTTTACAAGTGCTTCCAACTATGGAGACTCTACAAGAAGGGGCCCGTATAGGGACAGTTTTAGGTGCATTTTATTTTCAAGAACAGATAACTACCCTTGCTCTCACTTATTTACCACGTATTCCAAAAATGATTGAAGCGAGCTATTTTAGAGTTCAAGCTGAGCTTAATTTTGTTCAAGCTTTAGCAGAAGTGCAAACTGTCGTTGCAGGCAATTCTTTGGTGTTTTTTTCACAGTTCCTTCTTAGTGAACCGAGAGAAATAAGACCTTTAGATTCTTCTTCCATCATACCAGCTAGAGAGAGAGTCGTTGTTTTGGATGAGCCAGATTTTCCTCCTCTTCCTCCATCAAGAACTTCATCACCACCTCCTCCTTTAACGCCACCGCCCCCAGGAGCCGGGGAGGTTACTCTTCAAGGGGAGGCAGTTCCTCCTCAGGTTTCACCCGTAGGCTCTCTCGCAGGAGCAATGTCGCCACCTCCTGCTACTGTGGTTACACCTGTAGCCCCTCCTGAAGGAGTGACATCGCCGACTTCTGCTGGGCCTCTTCCTGTTCCAAGACGTACCGCTCTTATCCGATCATCCCCAAGATCTGTTCCACCTCCTACTGGGAGAGAGCATCCTGTTCCAGAGACTCGTGTGGAAGAGAATACTTTCCTCCGAATTATTGGAGATTACTTTACTATAAGAGCTGATGAAGATTGGAAGAAAACGCTTCAAAAAGTAGGAGCAATCGTAGCCGTTATTGCAACAGGCGGTCTTCTTTTCGTAGGAATTGCTATAGGATCTTATGGATACGATTTCTGGAAGAGACGACGAGTAGACGATCAGACCTAGTAAATCTTAGGGTATATAGGTAGAAAGTGCTTATTCAGGTTATAAGAAAGCCTCTTTACTTACTCTCTTCTAATCTTTATAATATCTTGAGATAAGTAATAGAGGACTTCCTTGTGAAAAAGAAATCGATGCTCTTAAAAATTCTTCTGACAATCGTTTTGGCTGTTGTGGTTGGAAATTGGGTGGGGCAGGAGAAGGGGATTTTTGGGATCAGCTTCTACTCGATGTTTGCCATCGGCGGGCAGCTCTTTTTACAAGCGCTTACTCTTCTTGTCGTACCTCTTGTTGTATCTTCATTGATTAGTGGAATCTCTCAGCTAGGGGGCGGTCAGGCTTTTGGAAAACTTGGGCTTAAAGCGATAGGTTTCTATCTACTTACAATTTCTTTGGCAGTGGTCGTTGGGGTTTTCTTTTTTAACGTTATCCATCCAACGCCAGGAGCGGCAAGCCTTTCTCTTTTACAAGAGGGGAGCTTGCATGCAAATGTGATCTCACCAGGTGAAGCTTTCTCAAAACTTCTTTTAAAGCTTGTGCCAAGTAATATTGTGGAAGCTGCTGCACAAGGAAACATGTTAGGGATTATCTTCTTTAGCTTGCTTTTCGGCTATGCAATCACCAAGATTGAGCGAAAAGCTGGGGATTTGTTGACCCAGTTTTGGCAAGCCATGTTCCAGACGCTCATGAAAATTACAGAAGTGGTCATGAAAGCATTGCCTCTTGGGGTTTTTTGCTTAGTTGCTAAAGTTGTTGCCTCTGGTGGTCTGGCGTCGATTCAAGGACTTAGTTATTTCTTTTTAACAGTTGTATTAGCTCTTGGCACCTTTATTTTTGGGGTCTTGCCACTCCTTTTAAAGTGTTTTGGAATTGATCCGTGGAACCATCTTAAAAAGATGAGTCCAGCTCTTATCACAGCCTTCTCTACAAGCTCTTCTGCAGCTAGTCTGCCGGTAACGATGGAGTGTGTTGAAAATTTAGGCGTTTCAAGACGGATTTGTGGATTTATGATCCCTCTTGGCACTTCTTTGAATATGGCAGGATCTGCTCTCTATGAGTGCATTGCTGTCCTCTTTATCGCTCAAATGTATGGGGTGGAGATGACTCTTGGCTATCAAATTCTGATCGCCGTCCTCTCACTTCTCACTTCGATGGGAATCACTGGAATCCCATCAGCAAGTCTTGTAGGTATTATTATAATTTTAAATGCTATGGGTGTTCCTGCAGAGGGGCTTGCTCTTGTTGTCCCCGTAGACCGTCTTTTAGATATGTGCCGTACCACAGCAAACGTGTATAGTGACGCGACATGCGCTACACTGGTTGCTCGCATGGAAGGGGAAGTTATTTCTCAAGAATCTCCTGTAACTGCATAATTAAAACCCATTTTCTGTTATACTATCTGTAATTATTAATAATTGATATTAAGATAGTTAAATGAAAAATTTACTTGGTTTTAGTAAAAACTTTCTTTGGGGGAGCGCCGTTTCTGAATATCAGGTTTCGGGGGCGCTTTATTGTCCCCATTCACAATGGGCTCAGTGGGAGAAGAAAAAAGGGGCGATCCGCGAAGGGGATCGGTCCGGCGCCTCTGCAGATCATGCCTTTCGCTTTGAAGAAGACATCACCTTGATGCAAGAGCTTGGGTTAAATAGTTTTCGATTTTCGATTGAGTGGAGCTCTGTAGAACCTGTTGAAGGGCAATTTAATCGCCAGATTTTAGCAGAGTATCGAAACCGAATCAAAGCTTTGGTGGCGCGCGGAATTACCCCTATGGTCACTTTGCACCACTTCACTCATCCTACTTGGTTTGAAGAAAAGGGAGGATTTACTAAAGCTGAAAATATCGCTTTTTTTGTCCGGTTTGCACGCCGCATCTTTTTAGAATATAGTGCCTATGTCTCTTTATGGTGTACGATCAATGAACCTTCAATTGTGAGCCTCATGGGATATTTTATGGGGGCATTTCCGCCGGGGACAAAAGATCTAACGACAGCTGGTGTTGTCCTTAAAAATATGCTCTGGGCTCATGTGCAGGTCTATGAGATGTTGAAA
>CAZBHP010000059.1:0-7519 GCA_964491795.1 uncultured bacterium
TCCTGTTCCCTGATATTATAAGCTCATGTTACGCAATAGCTTGCGTCTAGTTCTGCGAGAGCGAAAAAGCTACAGGATATGTAAGATAGCCTGCGGCTTATAGGATACGCAGGATAATTATAAGAAATTTGCATCCTGCATATCCTATCGACGAAGTCGATCCTGCACATCCTGTTCCCTGATATTATAAGCTCATGTTACGCACTTTTGCGTAACATAAGTTATCTTGTGAAACGGAAAAGCTTGAGGAGTTTGCTGAAAGCTTCTTTGATGGGGTGTTTGTGGGCTTTTTTGTTTGACCAAGTGCCGGCCCAATAGTGAACAGCAATAGCCTCTTTAAACTTGAGGCTTTCATTTTTTTGCCTTTCTCTTGTCCATTTCTGACTCTCTTGATCAGTGATGGGATAGAAGAAAGGGGGTGGTAAATAGACATTTCTTAACGTCGATTTTTTCTCTTTCTCATAGGCCATGATGACTTTCGTGAGATAGTCCGGTCCTGTTTGGTAGGTTGCTCTTCCTGTTGTATCTCTTAATCTATTTTCTCTAAGTCCAAGAATCAGGGTTTTTAAGAGAGGGTGCTGAGGGACGCTACTAATAAGAGCATTTCCTATACGGGGACTTGCTTCGCTTTTAGGATGTTCAAGAGGTTCAATACCAACAAAAAAATCAAAAGACTTATGTAAAACAGAAAAAATCTGAGGTCTTAAGGCTTCAAAGTCTATATCGACATACAACCCCCCTTCTTCATAGAGAATTTCGTAACGTAAAATATCAGATTTTTCCCCATAGTTTTTAGCATCTTCATAAAGCTTACGATTATGAAGAGGGAAAGTGGCGGCCTCTTTATCTGTCCACAGTTTATACGTCCACCCCTCTATTTTCCAAGAATCCATCCATTCTTTAAACTCTTTCGGCACTTCGCTTCCAAGCCAGATTTGGTGAACAACAGGAGGAATCCGATAAGGCATCTCTTTAGAAGAGGTGACATAGCAAAGATTTCTTTCATAAATCTCATCGTATTTTTTGATTGCCCTTCTCAAACGAATATTTAGCGGGTTTTGAAGATTTTCTGCGTAAGAGCTTTGAAAAACTTTGTCACTTTTCCCATACCTTTTCAGCGATGGTAAAAAATCTGGGAAGCCAAAAGAAGGAACTGGTAGAGTCTCGACTTTTCGACTTTGGAAGAAAACTACTATCCCAAGAACTGTCAAGATCAAGGAAACAGAGAGAAATACAACCATCACTTACCCCTCTTCTTATCGGTATTCCAGCTACCTGTCCAGTAATGGATAGCTACATTCTCTTTAAATTTTCCGATCTCTTTGTCTTGCTTTTTTTTGCTCCACTTCCTACTTTCAGGTCCACTTATAGGAAAAAAGAAGGGGGGAGGGAGATACAGATTTCTTAAAGAAGATGGCTCTATTTTTTCATGTTCTAACACTTTCAGTGTCAGATAATGTGGTCCTGTTCGAGTAATCACATCTTTTTCACTATTTTGTTGATAATGCTCTTTGAGATCCAAAATCATTTTCTTTAAGATAGGATGATTTGGAATACTGCCTATAAGAGCATTACCTAAACGCGGGCTTGGGTGTATGCTTGTATGTTCAATAGGTTCCATGCCGACAAATAAGTCATAAGCCTTGTGAAAAGAGTCTAATACTGCGGGCTTTACACAGGCAAAGTCGACATCTACGTATAGCCCCCCCTCTTTAGTCAAGATCTCATACCGTAAAATATCCGATTTTGCCCCATAGTTTTCTGTCTGATCGTAGAGTTCTCGATTGTAAAGCGGGAAATTTTGAACTTCTTTATCGGTCCACAGTTTATACGTCCATCCTTGCATCTTCCAAGATTGCATCCACTCTCGATATTTTTCAGACACTTCACTACCTAGCCATATTTGGTGCACGGTTTTGGGAATACGCTCAGGCGTTTCTAATGAAAGGTTAAAATGGGTTTTATTTTCTTCATATCTCCTTTCATAAATTTCGAGAGATTGTCTCCGTTGTTCTCGCTCTGGGTGATTGCCTTTTATAGGATACAAAGCTTGAAAAACTACATCACTCTTTCCATACCTTTTGAAGGATTCCATAAAAGGTGGGTAGATCGAAGAAGCTTTTATTCTTACTTTGCTTATTACCCCCAGTTCAATCCGAGAACAAAAATAACCAATCATAGAGATCGCAGGACCTAGCAAAAAAACATAAAAAGGCCATGGAATCCTTATATAATCATGTCGTCCTAAAAACATATAATTTGTGCCGTAAATCTCATTGAACCCCCCGAGAAATAAAGTATACAAAAACAGTAACACTGCTGTCTTTATTTGAGCATTTCTGCGTGGTCTCATTCCAAAATAGAGGGTAAGCAATATAGGACAAGCAGATAATAAAACATGTCCTGTAAGGAAGAAAGTTGCATGCAATATTTGATGATTAGGAGGGTGAATGCCTGCCAATATGCTGATTAGCCCCCCTACCTGTCCTACTAAAAAGGTAAGTTCATATCCCAATTGGCTTTTTGTGAGTAGAGTAAAAATCGTAAAAATTTTCATGATTTGGCATAAATGCAGGGGAAGGTCATGATCTAAAAATCCGTGCTGGATGATAAGTTCAATCGTCAAGCAAACACAGATGACTAGAAAAGCTTTATCCTTTCCTACCTGTGAAAGAAAAGAAAAAGAAAAAATGATTAAAGCAATGGCTATACAAGAAAAAAGGACTATGTATATCGACTCAACCATTCTTTGGCCTTTGAACGGGAAAGTTTAGCACTTCTGAAAAAGTGCCAGGCGTGACTAAAAGGGCTCCCTTTGTTACTTGTAAGTAGGTAAAGTTTCCCCACTCCCAAATAGGCATACCGCTTTTCCCGCCTTCTGTATGGATTAAGATCTGGCCTGTCGCAACCAAGTATAGCTCCATAGAAGTAAGACCTCCTGATCGTGTGATAGTAAAATCAGCGCGATAAAGAAGAGGGGCGATGATGTGATCGCCCTGGTAAGCAAGAGGTATGATTAGGCACTGTGAAGGGGCCTTTTTTGCATACTCTGAAACTTTATTGAAGAGATCCTTTTGATTCCCGCAAAGGACCAATAAAATATTTCTCCCCTTACTTGGGCTCTTTTCTTTCATAAACTCTTGAACGTATTGAAGAACCGCTCTTTCTGCAGGACGGGAACCCAGCATTAAAAAATAGACCTTATCGTCAAAAGAGACGGTCAGAGAACCTTCTGTAAAAGGGAAAGTCATCTCCTCTTTTATCCGCGTTTTTCCCATATACACACGAAAAGCTGGCCGTATTGGTAATACCTGATAAGAGATAGAGTCCATAGGAAGGTGGTAATAGGTCTGCCAAAAACTTGCTTCAGTTTCCCCCTCCTCTAATAAGGGAGTGGTCGTCACAAAACGGATAAAAGGGCAATCTTTAGAAGAAAGAGTACGCATAGACTCTGCGAAAAAATTAAACTCTTTACTAGGAAGCTCTGTCAGGACCTTTTCAAAAGAAATGATTTTTTTATGCCGCCACAGCATATAACGAATCGCTTTTATCATAGCATTTGTCCCAAACGCTTGCGTATCGATGATCACATCAATTTCTTCTTTTTCCAAAAGACGTATCATGGCAAAAAAAATGGGAATCCAAATCAGATATTCGGCTATCCTCTGCACTTTTTGCGCAAAATCAGCCATATTTGAACTAGCCCCCTTGGTTTGGGAACGGTTCCAGTAATCTACAAGAATTTTCCCTCCTGGGATGAAATCCAGCGCTATGTCCCGTGTGATAATCACAATCCCAGGATACTTTTCTTCGAGCTCTAACTGCTTTACTTTTGCAGCTTCTAAGTGCCCTCCCCCTGCAGCAATCGTTAGGATAAGACCTTTTTTCGCTTTCGTTTTTTCACCCTTCTCAACTGGTTCTGAACGAAAAAAAGGGAGGAATCTGCTCAAAAAGAAAATAGATATAATGACCATTAGTAAAATCATTTAAAACCCTTCCTGAAAAAATAGGTTGCTGCTTTCTTTAAAAGTTTTTGGCGTAATCAGAGAGGCCCCCTTTTTTTCTTTAAGGTAGGTGTAGTTCCCCCATTCCCAAATCGGCATCGGCCGCTTTTTATCTTCTTTGTGGATAAAAATTTGCCCTTTAGAAGCTAAGAGAAGCTCCATAGAGGTAAGGCCACCGGATCTGCTAATACTTAAATCAGCGCGATGTAAAAGAGGTGCGATCACCGTATCTTTCTGATAAGGCAGCGCAAATATCGTCAGAGATGAGGGATAGTTTTTTTGTTGTTCTAAAAATGTGATGATTCTCTCTACAAAATCAGTACACGATCCGCATAAAACAAAGAGAAGGTCTTTTCTGTTTGTATAGTTTTTCTCGCGGCTGACGACAATGAACTGCTCGATATATTGCAAGATCGCTTCTTCTTGAGGGACAGAGCCCATCATCATCAAAGAGACCTTCTCATTTTTCTGTAGAACTAGATGAATCTCTTCAGCGTTCTTATTAAAAACTCTATTTCCTAAACAAGCCCCTCTGATAACAAGTTCTCTCTCTTTAAGATCGGGCAAAAGGATAGTTAAAGATTCACTTTTTGCGGTTAGTGGACTCACTTGAAAAGAAGGGCGTACAGGGAGAGGCCCATAAGATATAGATTGTAAAGAAAGCTTTGTGTGAGTTTTCCAAAATAGCTCCTCTGTCTCCCCTTCTTCTAAAAGAGGCAGGGTAGTACACAACTTAATTTGCTTTCGATCTTTAGAAGAGAGGCTTCGCAAAGATCTGAAATAGTTATTTGTATATTTAGTAGGAAGTTCTGTTAGAACTTTTTCGTAGCTAATATTTTTATGGTACCACCAGTTTATATACCGGATAGCCCTTATGGTTTGTTTGGTGCTTAATGTTTGAGTATCTATAACAAGAAAAATATTTTCCTTTTTTAAGATACGTATCATAGAAAATAAAAAATCGAACTGCGGCAACAAATATCCCGCAATGTATATATAATGGAGAAGGGTAGTATTTCCGGTTTTTTGCGCCCGAGCCCACCAGTCTTTTTTTTGATTTGGGATTCGATCTTTTTGAATAATCTCTGCCTCTGGATATTTTTCTTTTATTTCTGCAAGTTTTACTTTTGCTGCCTCTAAGTGCCCCCCTCCCGCCGAGAGAGTCAGAATGAAAACAGAGGGCCTCTTACTCTCGGTTTTTTCAGGGACAGCCCGAAAAACCCTAGAAATTAAAAAGCTTAGGAAGCCCCCCCCTAAGATGAGCTGTATGCCGTAGTAAGGCCATGGAAGAAATATTCCACTAGCCGCTTTGCCCTCCATGTTTTTTACACGCATATAGAAGGCGTCAAAAAAAAAGTCGTAGGTCCATACTGCTACAAGAACTGGAACAAAGAATGCTACTACTTTCCACCAGGCGTGAGTTCGAGGTCGCATACCCAGGTGAAACGTAAGAAAAAGTGGAGCAAAAACAAGGAAGATATGCCCTCCCATATACAAATATATGAAGGTATCGTTTCTATCTACTGGAACGAATCCGCTTACAATTGATGCTAATGCGCCGCTCATCCCTAGAAAAAGAAGGCATTCATAGCCTCTTTGCCACCTCGTATAAAATGTGATAACAGCTAAGATCTCCATTAGATTGCATAAATGTAGGGGGAGATACTGATTAAAAAAAATGTAATGTAGAACGATGTCAGCAAACGCCAAAAAACCACAAATTTTAGAAATTATGTGCCGTCGACCCATCGGCACAAAAGAGGTAATTATAAGAAGTAAAATAATCGCAATAAGTGATACATCCCTTAGATGAGAAAAGACAAAAGAATTCATCGCTTTCCCCCAAACAAAGAGCTGTACTTATTTTTGAGGCGTCTTGTAACCTCATTTGTCGCCATCTCTAGCCCCAATCTGAAAGAGAACCAGCTCCTGTCCCAATAATGAATGGCAGCTGCTTCGGGTTTTTTAGACAGTTGTAACAAGATCTTTTCTGTTTGTTTCTTTTTAAAAACACCAAACATCAAAGGATAAAAAAATGTAGGCGGTAGAAACAGATCTCTTAAAGTAGATAGAGAGTCCTTTTGGTGCTCTCTGATTTTTCTGGTAACATATGCAGGGCCTGTACGTTGAGGAATTCCTACCATTTGACTGTCGTTATAGCTGTTTTCCAATTCTAAAACTATTTTCTGTAAGGAAGGGTGCTTAGGGATACTGCTTATTAAGGCATTTCCTAGTCGATGAGCAACATAATCACGATCTTCTACAAGAACACTTTCGATTGGTTGTAAGCCCATAAAAAAATCAAAGGAACGGTGGAAAGCGTCAAAAAGATCTGGTTTTAAACATTGAAAATCGACATCAACATAAAGCCCCCCTTCTCTGTAAAGGATTTCGTAACGTAAAATGTCTGCCTTTTCTCCATAATTTTCAGCTTCATCGTAAAATTTTTGGTTGTGAAGAGGAAAATTTGCGACCTCTTTATCGGTCCATAGTTTATAAGTCCAGCCCGCAATCTTCCAAGAATCCATCCAAGCTTTATACTTTTCTGGCACCTCACTTCCGAGCCATATTTGATGCACCACATTGGGGATCCGGTAATCAACCTCTTTAGAAGAGGTAAAATGTTTAGTATTGGTGTTATAGATCTTTTCTAAATTCTTCGTAGATTCTCTTAAAAGAGCTATCTTAGAGCTCTTGCTTGATCTTCTGTGCCACATCCAAAAGAAAACCTTACTGCGCCCGTATCTTTTTAACCCTTCGTTAAATTCGGGGAATACAAAAGACTCTCCCTTCTCTTCTATTGAAGGGGGAGAAAAAGGTTTATTTGCTCCCAACCTCCGAAGCAAACAGAACAGGGTAAAACTTCCCGCCATAAGAACAAGCAACGCTTGCCCTATATACCCGGGCCAAGGAAGGGCTATAAAGGAAAAGTTTTCTGGAAGAGGAACTTCTCTAAGCCACATGTGGTTTGCATTCACAACCCTGTCGTAGATACCTACACTTAAGACAAAAGGGAAAAATTGGAGAAAAACTTTCCACCACATGTGAGGTCTCGCCCTTTTTTTGTCTAAAGTGAGAAAAAGTGGCGTGGCCACGATAAAGATATGGCGCAGAAAAAAAGAAATAAAAATTAAGAACCCCTCTTTATAAGTAACCGCAGGAAAAAGCGTTCCTATTAAGGCAGCAGTAACACCTATAAAAAGAGTGACCTCGTAACCCCATTGCCAATTTGTCCAAATGGTTACTACTAAAAGAATTTGCATCGTATTACACAAATGCAAATCCGTAGGAGCGTTGATATAATAGTGGTAAAAGAGATCGAGGCAAAAATAAACGCTGATGCTGAACTTTATGATTTTGCGCATCTTGTCCGAAAGTTTAGAGACACCCCATAAGAAAAGGAGGATACAAAAAACAGACAAGAGAGAAGCAATAACGCGCATATATTTTTTACGAATCTATTATTATTTATTGTTATATTTTATTTTATTTTAACAATTAAATTTCAAATTCAG
>CAZBHP010000059.1:7529-9436 GCA_964491795.1 uncultured bacterium
TATTATAACGAAAGTTTCATTAACGTGATAATACGGTAATTAATAAAAATAATTAAAAATACGGTGGTAATTATGCGTTATCTGTTAGATGCACGATATAAAACACTCCACTCTCTCGCTCTTACACTTCGCAACTTGACTCTTGTATGTGAGAGAGGTCTTTCTGAAAAACTCTACCTTACAACGACGGAAATCCAAGAAACTCTTCCCCTTTTAGAAACTTATCAAAGCGCCCCCTTTGAAAAAGAGGAGATTAAAACCCTAAAAGATTTGCATAAGAATCTTTCTCTTTTAGTGCATTTACCTCAAGATGTTATCCCTCAAAGCAAAGAGACTTTAGCGAAACTAGAGACTCTACTTTCGAAATTAGAACCGTTTAGTCTAGAAGAGACAGAGATCTCTGAGGTAATTGATGAACCACGAATATCTCCTAGTAAAAACCCTACTCTTGATCTGTTACATAATCTAAAAATCTACCTCCAGGTGCATATCTTAGATCTAGAAGGTACGGCTAAATCTATTATAAATGAAATGGATCACATTAATAACATTATCAAAGAGTTGAAAGATGTTCCTTGCGAAGAGTTTGAAGGTTGGGCACAAGAAAATCTGATAGATTTTCTATTAGCCGCAGAACTCTTCCAAAAAAAGGACTCGATAAAAACAGCCGAGATCCTTCTTCAACGAGCCTTAGATCTGGAATTTTCCCTCCAAAGCACTCGAGAGTGGTATAGTAAAGAGATCGAAGAGAAGCTTCTTTCTCTTCTAGAGCTTTTTATGGAAGCAGAAGAGTCAATCTCTTCAGAAGAACCTCTCTTTACAATCTTTAAAGAGAAAATCATGTCAACTCCCACTCAAGAAATTATCTCTAAGTTAGAAGACTATCCTTTCCATGAAGATAAACTTAAGCTTGTGGCAGATACTGTCCTTTTTTCCTACGAGGTTCTTCTCGAAGAGAAAGGGCATACCCTCGCCTCGCGCTGTCGCTTCATAGACTTCTTCCACCTCTTTTCCAACGCCATCCAAGAGCTCTACAGCTTCTTCCTCAAAGCCTCCTAACAAGAAAGACTTGTGACACTGCTGCTCACCGCAGCAGTGTCTTATAGTGTATAGGATTTTATGAGATATTTGCTCATCGCTTAACAAAACTTAGATTAAAAGAGCGTTATGTTTTGTGGAAGGGATGCTCCGCATATCCCTCCCACGCCCACCGTTGGCCAATTCTGACTTCGACAAATCAAATATCACTTCGGGCTCGCGTCTGAAAGACAGCCTCGCCGCTAGAAAAGCTCTTGCAGACTCGTGATATTCGATTTCTCATTGCCATAATTGGCCTTGGGTTGTCCCTTCCACTTCGTTGCAGGGACAAAACTAACACAAAGGGCAATGCTTCGCTTGGAATTATCCGGAGTTGCGATCATGATCGCAACTCCGGGAAGCCGCACTGGAAATGAAATTCCAGTGCGGCCTTTTAGTGACTCCTCTTAGTCTTTGCGGTTCTGATCAGCAAAGATTGATATTTTCAAGAGAAGCATTGCCTCAAATTTCGTGAGTGAGGACCATAAAGGGTGGATCTGCCATGAATTTTTCAAAAATAGCATTTGCATCATAGTGTTTTGGATGCGTCATGAAGACATCTAAGGCATGCTTATCTTTGAAAAGAATTTCCACACCTATGCTAATCACATTTTCTGGAACATATGTGCTGGTATTTTGAAATAACTGGTAGCTAATAACCCCATCTATTTGGCTTACAAATGGTCTGGTTTTTTCCATAAGAGCCAAATAGTCTAGAGAATTTTTTTTGAAATGTATAATGACAATATGCCTTATCATTGGATCTCTTTAACTGTATAGTATTTTAAAAATAGATTGAGAATTTTAGATTGTCTGCATCTCTTATTTTT
>CAZBHP010000060.1:0-9401 GCA_964491795.1 uncultured bacterium
TTGGGACAGGGCCGATGCAGACGGATGAAAAATAAGAGATGCAGGCGAGTTAAAACATATTATTTAGAACTCAAAAGACTATACTTGGGTATATACCGTCTATTTGCTATAAAAGTAAGAGATGGACTTTATCCCAACGATCACTCCTTTCATAGAGATTGCAATCATCACAGTGATGATCAATTATATGCTCTCTTTTTTTTGGAACACGCGATCTATGGATCTAATGCTAGGATTGCTAGCGTTTGTGGGCCTTTTTTTCCTCTCCTCGTGGTTTAATTTCCCGGTCCTTCATAAGATCATGCTCCTCGTTGTAAACGTTGCTGTGATTGCGATCATCGTGATCTTTCAGCCAGAATTACGAGTTGCTTTGTCCAAATTGAGTGTGAAGGGAAAACGATACCGTGAAATTACTGAATTTGATAAGTTCCTAGAGCAACTAGCGCACTCGGTTTACAAAATGGCAGAAAAGCAAGTGGGAGCTCTGATCGTCCTTGAAAATGAAGACTCCCTGGAAGAGTATGCTAAAAAAGCGATCATTTTACATGCAGATTTTTCAGCTGAACTTCTAGAGTCGATTTTCTCTCGCTATGCACCTTTGCACGATGGCGCGGTTATCATTCGAGATACTAAGATCGTTGCAGCTTCTGCAATTCTTCCTCTTGCCGATACGCCACATGTCCAAAAAACTTTAGGAACAAGACACCGCTCAGCTGTTGGGCTTAGCTTGATTACCGACGCGCTCATTATTGTCCTTTCTGAAGAGACTGGTAAAATCTCTTTAGCACGCGATGGGATCATCACACGGGGGATTAAAATTGACCGTTTCAAAGGTGTGATTCGAAGTATATTCTGTAAAGATGAAGAAGTCCCGTATAAACGAGAGCGAACTTTCTGGGGCTGGCTCAAGCGATGATTTCTCTCTTAAAGAAAATTTTCATAGACCATTGGATGAGGAAGATCCTTTCTTTGATGTTGGCTCTTGTTTTATGGTTTACAGTGAATCAATCTCTTACCGGAACAAAGACAGTTACCAGTGTAGGCGTGCGTATTTTAAACCTTCCGGAAAAGAAAACCATACCTGGGCTATTATCGTGTGGACTTTTAAATAGGAGAATTGCCCTCACCGTTATCGGAAGAAAGTCGATGATTGAAGAGCTCTCATCGAAAGATATCGAAGTTGTGGTTGATGCAAGCCGCATAGAAAATGATTGCGTGATCATCATACAAAAAAAACACATCATCTCCCTTAATCCTGAGCTAAACATCACAGATCACATACAAAAAGTTCTCCCGAAAAATCTTATCGTCAAGATGGTCCCACTTTTTCATGAAAAAATCCCTGTCCATGTGGCGCACCCAGTCGGTGAGCCGCCCAAAGGGTTTCAATTTATCGATGTTTGGCCCTATAATTTGAGCGTAGAAGTAAGCGGTCCTGAAGAGACACTCAAAAAACTCAAAGCGCGTGGACTTAAGCTTACTTTAAATTTAAGCGATATTCAGAAAAGTGAACTTGAAAAACTCCATTCCATGAGAAAAAAAGATGTGATCAGCTTCTATGTTCCAGACGATTGGAAGGTTTTTAATCTCCCCTCCCTTTCTGATAAACCGATTTATATCGATGATGCTGATGCAAAACTCCTCCACATCGATTTTATCCGCTCCGATACTCTCCCCGTGCACTTTCAGATCCCCATTCAACTCTTTGTCCCTCCTGATCAATCGCTTGGCGTGCAGCAATCGCTTAAAATCATTAATAGCGATATCGTCCAAACAGTCCACGGGATTAAAGTGCTGAAGAAAACACTCTATGCAAAAGGGGTCTCTGAACTTTTCCTCAAAATGATTACCGATATGATCGCCCTTTCAGTGAATGTAACCGAAAGAGGTCAAGATATTGACTGGTCTATCCTCTTTATTAACCCAAATCTAATTGAAGATCGCTATGTCTCACATATGATGACTGAGACAAACGATGAGGTTCTTTTAGAGATACACCCAAACCTACGCCAAGAATACTTAAGAAACCGCTTCCGCACCTACATGCGTAGGCTGCAGCTCTTTACAGAAGATGATAAGCCGCTTGAGCTCTCCATCCAGTTACAAGGCAACGAAATCCTTTTACAACACCCTAAGTAATGCACCGTTTTTTTTCTCATACATCCCTACAAAAAGAGGCTCCTCCCAGTCTTTCAAAAGAGGAAGAGCGGCACCTGCGTGTGATGCGCCTTCTCCCCGATGAAGAGTTTGAACTAGTCGATGGTCAAGGCAATCTTGCAATAGTTACTAATACAAACCCTCTAACTATCGTCTCTAGAAAAACGTTTTCCCCTCCTGTAGAAAGGCATATCCTTGCTCTTGCTTTATTAGAGCCGTCACATCTCGATCTAGTCTTTGAAAAAGCCTCCGAGCTCGGAGTTACCGATTTTTATCTCTTTCCCACACAGAAGACAAAGAAGGCCTTGTTCACACCACAGCGTCAAGAGCGGGCTCAGAAAATCCTTATCTCTGCTCTCAAGCAATCCAAAAGGCTTTTCTTACCCACTGTAACACTTCTCCCCTCTCTCTCAAAACTTCCCTCATTTCCCCTCTTCTTGGCCGATCCCCGCGGAGAAAAACTTCTCCCTCCCAAAGGCTCTAAAATGATGATCGTCGGTCCTGAAAGCGGCTTTACCGAAGAGGAGATTGCTTCACTAAACGCCACCAAAGTTAATCTTGGCCAAAACGTTTTACGTGCTGAAACAGCGGCTATTGTAGCTTCTTATTGGCTTTCTCTGTAATATAAACTCCTTATGGATATTTCTCTTTATGCAAGATTCTCTGCAGATCATCCTGCACTTACCCGTTTCCAAGATTTATTAGTTGACAGAAGGATTCCTTCAGAAGCACAAGATAGGCTTTTTCTTCTGACAACAAAAACCGATGCAGCTGCGGGAAGAATTTTACTTACCTCTGGCAGTCTATCCCCCGAAGGGATAAGACAAGGTCTCTTTATTGCTCTTAAACATAAACAATTGACATTAGTAGATCTTATTCTCGAACATCCAGAAGGAAAAGATCTGGATAAAGACACACTGTCTGAAGCCATTACTCTTGCTGAAAAAAGTCAAGCGCTTGATATAGCCGCTAGAGTGAAACGCGCTTTGGCTTCAGCCCCACAATCTATTACCCCTGCATTTTTGGAATTAGAAGAATGGCAAGTTTTGGAATTAGAAGAATGACAAGCAGTATAAATAAAAACAATCTCTCTAAAACTTTACCGAAATAAATTCAAAAATAGATCCTTTTTTTTCTTTTAATTTATTTTTCTACAAATCACTCGCTAAAAAAACTCACTTTTAAGTAAATTAAATCACCTTATTAATATTTTAAGTTTAGAGAACTTTATTTTATGGATATCGCACGCCTTTTAAGTTTACCTGCAGGTCATGCCGATTTACGAAATTTAACATCTTATACAATTGAAGATCGCGGCAGGCTTTTTATTGAGGCAACTAAAATCAACGCTGCTGTAGCAAGAATTCTGGTAAAACCAGCTATTGGTATCCCGGACAGAGCCCGAGTTGAAGGCCTCTATTTTGCTATTGTGAATCATTTTGGGGGACTTGTAGGTTCAATTGTTTCTAATCAGACACTATATGCGGCAATTTTAGAAAGAGCTTCTCTAGAAGCAGCAAAGCAAGGAAATGAAGAGATATCCTCTGTAATAAGAAGAGCTCTACCAAAAAGAGAAGTTAAAGAGTTTCCAGCTGAAGAAGCTCTCTGCCTATGGGATTCACTTCCCCACAAACCTTCTTCAATAACAGAAAAAGCTGCAACTACTCTACCAACTTCCCCTCCTCCGGAAGGCTTTTCTATGGTGCTCTCGGAAGAAGCACTGAAGACCTTTCCTAGATATAGTTTGGCAGACAGGGTTGGTAATTGGATAAGAGAACAAACTACTAAAACCTCTTTGTAAGAGAGACCCTTGCTACATAAATTTACTATAAAACCCTGTTACCAAAGGTAGATACTTATGATCAGTTTCGATGCTACAACAAAAATAGCCATGACGGACGTTGCACGCTATCGCGAGGGACACCCCAGACTAAAAGATCTCACTAGGCTCCTAAAATCAAAAGAAGAAGGCCATCTAACAGTTACACAACAAGCCACTCTTTTAACGTCTGCGGCTAAAGTCAATGGAGTAACAGTTGCGGAAATCTTATTAACGCATGGTTCTCTTTCTTCCGTTCATCTTGGAGGAGCTTTAAATGAGGCTTTACTTAATAAAAACATACGATTTGTGAGATTGATATTAAATCAAGAAGGAATTACGCTTTCTGCGGACATTTACGAAACTGCAGCTGAGACAGCTGAAAAAAAGAATTTAGAAGAGCTTGCTCATGAACTCCGTAAAAAGGTTCACTATCACCCTATAGCTACTCTTGCTCCAGCAACTCCCGGAGCAGATCTTGCGGATGCAGTTCATGATGTCCCTGTAAAAAGCTCACCGCCACCGCCTCCAGCAGTTCATGATACCCCTGCAAAAGAACTACCCCCTCCTTCACGCGAGATGCCTGCTAGGATTGAGGGCGTTGTTGTTACAGAATCAGAGGATAATGTATTCACGTTCGAGGTAGCCGCCTCTAAAACTGCCCCAACCCCGACCACAACTTTTATGGGTCGAATAGGAGCCTATGTTTATAGGAGAGTATGGGGATCAGCTGAGCCTAAAGCAAGCTCTTAATCTAATCGGCGAGCATCTCTTCTTTGGTGGGGCTTTGCCCTGTAAAGACGATGCCCAAGCTTGGATCTACACGAACGATCACTCCCTCCTTCAGAAGAGATAAGGCCCCTTCAATCCGAGCGATGGAGGGGATATGCTTTTCTTGCGAAAACTTCTCTAAAAGTTTTTCAGAATCGAGATCAATCGCTTGGTTTTGAAGGAGAATTGCTTTTGCTTGCTTAAGTTGCGAAGCAAGCTTTGGGGTAAACTCTTTAACAACAACCACTTTTCCAGCTAGAGATTCTCCTTCCATATGATAAAAAACAACTTCTCCTATGACTGAAGCGAGAGACCTTTGCATCTTTTTACCACGTACTAACACCTCCCCAATACTTTCAACGACGATCATGTTGGTCGTAAAACTTACTCCATAGGTGCCGGTAGTAAAAATGACTAGATCCCCGTACTCTACCCATCCATTTCGCAAAGCAACTTTTGCAAGCTCTTTATAGGTAAGCTCTTTTGTTTCTAAAAGGGCGCTTGTGCCCCAGTAGAGAGACGTTTGTTGAAATGTTCTCTCTTTAGGGGTCACGGCTATAATCGGGACACTTGGATGCAAGCGACAGATACGACGTACTGCATGTCCTTGACCTGTAGCAACAAAAATCGCCTTAGCGCCAATATCATAGGCAGTATTGACCGCAGCACGAGCAACCGCTGAAGGGATATCTTGAAAATGCATTTCTGATTCAACTTGGAAAAACTTTCGATAGTTAAAGTCTTTTTCCGCCTCTCGAATGATCTGATCCATCATAGCGACAGTTTGCAAAGGATAGCTTCCAACTGCAGTCTCTCCAGAGAGCATGACAGCAGAGGCAGCGTCATAAATGGCATTTGCCACATCAGATGCCTCTGCTCTTGTGGGTCTTGGGTTTTTGATCATCGACTCTAACATTTGGGTGGCAATAATGACAGGCTTTGCTTTTAGGTTAGCTTCTCGGATCATTTTCTTTTGTAAAGGTGGCACTTCTGCAACAAAGACCTCAACTCCTAGATCTCCCCGTGCAACCATAATCCCATCAGAGACTTCCAAAATCTCTTCAAAGTTTTGCACCCCCATTTTACTCTCAATCTTAGAGATCAAAAGAATATCTGATCTCCCCTCACTTTCGAGTAAATCTTTAATCGTTAGGACTTGTTTGGCGTTATTGATAAAAGAGGCCGCTACCATGTCGATCCCTTCTCTACAGCCAAAACGAATATCGGCAATATCTTCTTCAGTAATATCCGGTAGGGCAAAAGAACGCCCCGGCACATTTACCCTCTTCTGCTTTTGGAGTACACCATCATTGGAAATTTCAACTTCTAGCCGACCCTCTTCCTTGCGTACGATGACCCCTTCGATATAACCGTCATCAAAGAGAACCCTATCGCCTACCAAGATCTGATCAACCACAAAAGGAGGCATGATCGGGATATCTCCCTCTCTCTCTTTTTTCTTCACCAAAAAGACCCTTTGCCCTGACTCCAAAGTGACCTTTTCCATCTCCCCTGTGCGGATCTCTGGCCCTTTGGTATCCAATAAAATCCCCAAGGGCTTTTTAAGTTCAGCTCTCACTTCTTTAAGAGCTGTGATCACCTTCTTATGTTCTGCCTGAGTCCCATGGCTAAAATTTATCCGCGCAACATCCATCCCCTTCAAAACAAGCTTCTTAATCATCTCCTTCGAATTTGAAGCCGGACCTAACGTGCAGACAATTTTCGTACGTCTCATATACTCTACAGATACCTCTCCTCCCCTTTTATACCAATCCCAAATTCTAGCCCCTTTAAACATAGAAAAACAGGATATGCAGGATAAGCCTACGGCTGTAGGATATACAGGATAGGAGGCAGTTTAAATAATTTCCATCCTGCTTATCCTGTCGCCGTAGGCGATATCTTACACATCCTGTTCCCGTTTGTTTCCTCGTGTTCTCCGTATGATGCAATTCTCTTTTGCGCCCTCTCGTGTTATAACTTAAGAGGAAACCTGAGAGAAAAGCAGGGTGAGATTTTTCTAATATTTTTTATCCTGCTTATCCTAACGCCGTAGGCGATATCCTACACATCCTATTCCTCCCATTCCCTCCGCGTTCCCCCCTGTCCTCCGTTTACTGTTTTCTCTTTATTGAGGGCGAGGTATAATGCTCGCTATGGATGAAGAGTTGATTACCATCGCTAAAGCGAGCCACCACAACCTGAAAGGGGTTTCTTGTAACCTAAAACGGGGCGAATTCATTGTCTTTACAGGGGTTTCGGGCAGTGGAAAAACTTCTTTAGCCTTTGATACGATCTATGTAGAGGGGCAAAGGCGGTATATTGAATCTTTATCAACCCAGGTAAGGAGACTCCTCGGCAATTTACCCAAGCCTGAAGTGGAAAAAGTGACAGGGATCCCCCCTACGATTGCTATTGAACAGAAGAGTACGCCGAAAAATCCACGATCTACAGTTGGGACAATGACTGGGATCTACGACTATCTGCGAGTCCTTTTTGCACGGCTTGCCATTCCGTATTGCCCACTTACCGGGGAGCGGGTGACCCCCATCTCAAGAGCTGCTATTCAAGAGGCTATTTTAGGGAAAGAACTTGGTAGTTTGTGGATGGTCTTGGCTCCCTACATAAAAAATCAGAAAGGGGAATGCACTGAAGAGTTTGAACACCTTCTCAAGAAGGGATTTCAGAGAGTTCGTGTAAATGGCATCTTGTATAACCTATCTGATGAGATCCCGACTTTACAGAAGAATCTCTCCCATACAATCGAAATTGTGATCGATCGAATTACCATCGATCCGAAAGAGACCAATCGCCTTGCAGAAGCAATCCAGACGGGTCTTGATGCCGGCTCAGGCCTTTTGATCCTCTTTAACCCAGAGACCAAAGAGGAGCTTTTCTTTTCAGAACATGCCTACTCCGCAAAAGTCGATGTCTACTACCCTCCCCTTGACCCAGATGACTTCTCTTTCAACCACCCAAGAGGGATGTGCACCCACTGCTCAGGTCTTGGCTATGTCCAAGATTTTGATCTCTCTCTCATCATCGATCCGAAGAAAAGCATACAAGAAGATTGCTGTCTTGTGGCAGGGTCTTACAATACGGTTCGTTGGGGAAATATTTACAACCAGCTCGCAAAGAACTACCGCTTTAGCGTCGATACCCCTTTTGAAAAGCTCTCAAAAGAAGCGCAGCATATTTTCCTATTTGGGATCCCAGAAAAATGGATTAAGGTAAACTTTACCCATCCTACAACGGGCGCTCGCTGGCGCGATTACGTCTCCTGGAAAGGGGTTATTGGTGAGGCGAAAAAAAGGCTCTCCGATGCCTCCTCTTCCCTCTACAGGGCTAAAATGGAGAGTTTGATGACGGAGGCTTCTTGCTCTGAATGCAAAGGAGGCCGCCTTAAACCCTATCCTAGCGCTGCCCGCTTTCACGATAAGACGATGCAAGAACTCGTAGAGATGCCTATCTCATCGCTACTTTCTTTTTTCGCCTCCCTCTCCTTGTCACAAAAAGAGATCACCGTGGGAGAAGAGATGGTCAAAGAGGTGCATGATCACTTAACTTTCCTCTACAACGTTGGCTTACACTATTTGACCTTATCCCGTGCATCGAACACCCTCTCGGGAGGCGAAGCGCAAAGAGTACGCCTTGCTTCTGGGGTTGGCTTTGGCCTTGTCTCCACAGCTTACATCTTAGATGAACCATCCATTGGCCTTCACCACAAAGATAACGACTTACTCATACGCTCTCTATTAGCTCTTCGAGATCGAGGAAATACGGTCATAGTCATTGAGCATGATGAAGAGATGATTAAAAGCGCAGATACGATCGTCGACATTGGCCCTCTGGCAGGATCTCAAGGGGGCGAGCTTTTGGCAATCGGCTCTCTCGAGGATATTAAGAAAGAAAAGCGCTCCTTAACAGGTGGCTATCTCTCTAAAAGACTCGAAATTCCTGTGCCAAAAAAACGTAAACCTAACAAAGATGCGATGCTCACAATCGTTGGAGCTTCCCATCACAATCTTAAAGAGATTGATGTCTCATTTCCTTTGGGCCTTTTTACCTGTGTTACCGGGGTGTCGGGCTCTGGAAAATCGTCTCTCATTGTAGATATCCTCTACCCCGCCCTTTCTAATCACTTCCAGAGATCAAATTTGCCAGTCGGTGCACACAAAAAAATAGAGGGTCTTGAAGCTCTCGATAAAGTGATTTCAATTGATCAGTCGCCGATTGGGAGAACGCCCAGGTCCAACCCAGCCACCTATATCAAAGTCTTGGACGACATTCGAGACCTCTTTGCAAGCTTAAACGAGAGTAAAGCTTTTGGATACAGCAAGGGTAGATTTAGTTTTAACGTGAGAGAAGGGTCGTGTCCTTTTTGTGTGGGGATGGGAACGCTTAGTATCGACATGGACTTTTTGGAAGAAGAAAGTGTCATGTGTCCTGAATGCAAAGGGGCCCGCTTCGATCCTAAAACGCTTAGTGTCCGATTCAAAGAAAAGAACATCTTCGATATTTTAGAGATGCCTATTCAAGAAGCCTACACGTTCTTCCAAGATATTCCACCGATTGAGAAAAAGCTTAAATTCCTTGTTGAAGTAGGCCTCGGCTATTTAACGCTCGGACAGCCCTCGACCACTTTATCTGGCGG
>CAZBHP010000061.1:0-9161 GCA_964491795.1 uncultured bacterium
TAAAGAAATAGTGAGTCATGAAAAGGGATGTAAACATAGAAGAGACGATACCAATGATCAAGGTAATCGCAAAACCCTTTACAGGTCCCGAATCAAAGCTTAGTAAAATCAGAGCAGCAATAATCGTTGTTACATTCGAATCGACGATCGCAGAAAAGGCTCTTTTGTATCCTGCTTGAACAGCTGCAAAAAGCTTTTGTTTAGCTGCAAACTCTTCGCGAATTCTCTCGAATACAAGAACGTTTGCATCGACTGCCATACCAACTGTCAAGATAATACCAGCCAGCCCAGGTAGCGTAATAGTCGCTCCAATGTTTTGCAGTGTTGCCCACATAATGAAGAGATTCACGAGGACTGCAACCGAGGCGATGACTCCTCCAAATCGGTAATAAGAGATCATCAAAATGATCACTACCACAAGAGATAAAAGAGTTGCTGTAACGCCCTGGACCCTTTCTTTCCATCCTAAATCTGGACTGATACTTTGCTCAGAGAGAATTTCAGGGGTAAAGCTTAAAGACCCAGCTTGAAGATCAGAGACCAATCGTTGCACTTGTTGTGTTGTAAAATGGCCGGTGATCATACCGCTGTCTTGAAGAGCTGACTCTAGGTGAGGAGCGCTTACAATCGCCCCGTTGAGGACAACTGCCATTCTCCAGCCTTTGCCTCTTGTATACTCTTCGTTAGTTGTTCCTGAGACTTTATCTTTCGAATAAAGAGAAGTCCAAGAGTAAAGAGTTTTTCGAGGGGTGATTTTTTCACCCATTTGAGTTGTTTGAGATCCCTTGATTTCGAAAGAGAGGTAGTTTCCCTTGGAAGGATCATATCCAGCTCGGACGTTTTCTAAATTTGATCCCTCTAAAGCGTAATTCTTAAAAATGATGAGGAGGGGATGGCTTTGTCCAAACCAGTCTGTATAGTTGTCTCCTTTAAGAGTTCCGATCATGGACTCTTGAGAAGAAATCTCATAAGACATCTCTAGAGAAGAAGGGTGCGCAAGACGCAGTCCTTTGCTGTATAAACTTTTAGCCAATTCTGTTCTTGGAGCTGCAACGTTTGGATCTAGGCTGTCTCCATAGAGGTGGCTGTAAGCGATCAAGTTGATGCTCTCTACAGTTTTTCTGTTAGTCACCACAGCTTCATTCCAAACTTCTTGAAGAAACTGGTTCGTTTCTCTGTAAAGAGGTGATTCACTAGAGGAGAATTTCTCATTTACGATATGGAAAGACATTTTTGAAGACTTGATCAACTCTTCAGCGGAAATCCCTTGTGATCCAGGAAAGTCTAAGGTAATTGTAGAGCCTTCTTGACGGATGGTTAGGTCAGAGACCCCCATTTTATTGATCCGTTCGTGCAGTTCATTGATCCCTTGCCTTACGCTTGCATCATCTGTTACAAGGCGGTTATTTGCATCGCGCAGAGCAATCTGCACGGTTTTACCACCTGTAAGATCCAAGCCCCAACGGAGAACTTTTCTCTCATCGCCGCGGAAGTATTTTTTCCAGCTTAAAAGAGTGTTATTCCAAAAGATGTTTTTTGTAGGTTCAGGGATAGTAAAACGCATTGCGCCTCGAGGATCTACCTTAGCAGCGTAGTATTCATCACGCCATTTAAGAAGGTCTTCGTGCATTTGCGTCTCAATTCGATTTGTGGTTAAGATGTGCTCTTTTACTGTAGAAAATTCTAACACAGCAAAACGCTTTGTCCCTTGCACTTTGAAATTTTCTCGAGAAGCCATTAAAACAGGAAGATAGAAATCTGCTGCTTCAAAGATATAATCTTTTGCGTATTCAGGTCCAAAAGGGTAAGTGGTTCCTGGATAGCCTACAAAGCCGTAGTTTGATAACAACTGATTTAACTTTTGAAAATCTTCTTGGATTGCTTTTGTATGCGGACTGTTCGGGCTCATTGCAAATTTTTGCACAATGGATCCAAGGTCTTTAGCTATTACATACACAGAATTGGGTTTAAACCCAGCCAGTGGTGTGCCACTCGTAAGGCTTGGCGAGTAAAGAACAAGTTTTAAAGTTGCATCCGAAGGGGCAAGTTTTTGGTAATCTTTCCATTCGATAAAAGGATAAGTCTCTTTTTGTAGATCTTTACTTAACGGGTGCCAGTGGTTCGTTAAAGCCTTTTTTGTGGTGTTATATAAAGCCTCTCCCATAGGAGCAAGATCTAATGCTAAAAAGGAACGGGCATCTTCTAAAAGAGAAAACGGAGCTGAGAAAAAATTCCCCTGAGGTACAAAGGCTTCTTCAGTTTCACGATTGATAGTTGCCATTTCGTTATAAATGAGCTGAACTAAAAGATCGTAGCGACTTTTTTCTTTCTCATCTTTTTCCCATTTTTCTTTAAGACGTAAGATTTCATCTTGTAAAACGAGAGAGAAGTTTTTCTCTTGGAAGTTGACTACTAAACTCTTAAAGATAGGATGAGTAGATGCAAGAGGTATCTGTTGTACGCCGAGAGGAGTAGCAAAAGATTTACTCAAAAGAGAATGGGCATTTTGCATCTGTAAAGGCTCAGCACCTTTGCTAAAGAAACTCTCTTCTTTACGCAATACGGAAAGTGCTCGTAAGAAGAGATCTTCGCTTGCTTTAAGAGACATAATTGCATCTAAAGAGGCTTCTTCGGGTTTTTCTTCTAAAGACAAACGCTCTTTGGTCAATAAGTCTTTATACGCTGTCATTTTTTGCACTAATTCGCTAACTGCAAGTTTTTTATCTAAAAGAGCGCCTTGTGTAAACGTTTGGTAAAATTTTCTTGCAATTGCAGGGTGATCTGAAAAAATCTTGTCTACAGTGACTATGTTTTTTGCTAATAAAGGGAGAAACTCAAAAGAGTTAGCTTCCTTTTGCGCGGTAGCTAAATGGACAAGGTTTGCGTTTTCTGTCGATCCACTAAGAGTTAGTGCAACTCGTACGGCTCTATCTTCTAAAACCCGCGCATACTCGCTAGTGATCTCACCATTTTCTCCAACTATGTGGGCAAACTGGAAGTAGAGAGAGGGGTTAGTCGTTGTAAATCTTAACGGGATTCGTCTTTGCACCAAGACGGTATAAGGATCTTCTTCTTTTTCCATCTTTGCTAAAGAGAGCTGGGAAGGGTAAAAAGGGATCAAGCTACCGGCTCTCGGGAGGAAATTTTTGAAAAGAGTTGCTTCTTTCTCAGAAGGAAAAACGACTTCAATTACACTTGGATCGGTTTTTGATGCCCTGATTTGTTTTGCTTTAATCGAAAGCATTTTATTGAAGGAGGCAAGGTAACTTATAGCATCTTGCTCTAGATGGTTAACACGCGCGAGGGCATCTTCAGCTATAGCTTCTCCCCTTTTTCTATCCACTGCCTGATCTAAAGGTTTGGTATAGAAGAATAAAGTTGGAAGAATGTTATAGAGGGTAAGACAGATAACTACAAGAATGAGGCCGAATTGCCACCGCTTTGCCTTTGTCATAACGTTAGAAGGACTCCTACAATGAATGTCAAGCGGATGACTATAGCTTATCTTTTTTTTTCATGCGATCTATAATTTCTCACTTAAGGGGTCATTTTTGAGTTTACTTGGAGCTAACCTCTCGTGTATGTTGTTAGGAAACGTCAAGGATTTTTTCATAGTCTTTGCAATGAGAGCGCCAATGCACCCTTCCACCACCGTTCAAGAAAACTCTTTGCGAGACGATGCAAACGTTCCTCTACATGTCGCCATTATTATGGACGGAAATCGTAGGTGGGCAGAGCGAAATCATCTACCCATTGCAAGCGGTCATAAAAAGGGGGTGGAGACGTTAATGGAAGTGATAAGAGCAGCAAGCGAGGTAGGGGTAAAGACTTTAACTGTCTATGCTTTTTCCACAGAGAATTGGGGGCGCCCCGCTGCAGAAATTACTATTCTTATGCATCTTTTTAAGTTCTATCTAGCTCTTCAGCAAGAAGTTTTGAAGCGAAATGGGGTTCGTATTCAGTCTATTGGGGATTTGACTCCTTTCCCTGATAGTGTAAAAAAAGCACTTGAAAATGCTAAAGAAGCGACAAAAGATTGTAATAAAATTTGTTTGGTGCTCGCATTGAATTATGGAGGCAGAGATGAGCTTTGTCGAGCCTTTGTAAAAATAGCAAAAGAGATAGAAGAAGGGCGCCTTTGCAAGGAAGAATGTACGGAAGAGTTGATTTCGAAGTATTTGGATACAGCCCCTTATGGGGATCCCGAATTAGTCATCAGAAGTGGGGGAGAGATGCGCCTCTCTAACTTTCTGCTCTGGCAAGTATCTTATTCTGAAGTATTTCTTACGGATGTCCTTTGGCCTGACTTTAGCCGGGAAGATTTTTTAGAGGCGGTTGTCTCCTATCAAAAACGCCAACGTAGGCTGGGGAGTTAAATGCCAGGGTTTGTAGATATTAAAGCGCGTTGTTTTGTAGGCGTTTTAGCGGTTACCATCGTTACTTTGTTGACTTACTTTTCTAAGTACGCCTTTGTTCAACTCTTACTTACAGTCCTTCTTGTGGCTCTTGCCGTTACTGCCCTATGGGAGTATTCTAACCTTTTAAAAGCCAAGCAAATACAACCGCCTTTTTGGTTTTTAAGCTTAGTTGCTGTAGCCTTCATTTTTGCAAACTATCTGGTGGTTGCAAAGCTTGCTTTTTCTTTAATCGTTGGAATTGTTATAGCAACCTTTTTCTTTGCGGTCTTTCTCTGCAATTTCTACAGGGTCAATGGGGCGATTGTAAATATAGCGGTCTCTTTTTTTGGTGGACTCTACATCGTAATCCCCCTTGGGCTTATGCTTCGCATCCTCTATTGCGAGTCGATCTCCGATAAGTTTTTAGATGGTAGACTCTGGTTTGCTTACTTGATCGCCGTTACAAAAGTGACCGACATTGGAGCGTATTTTATTGGGCGAATGTGGGGAAAGAGTAAGCTTGCCCCCTCACTTAGCCCAGGAAAAACCCTGATAGGAGCTATTGCAGGATTTATTTCAGCCGAGATCTTAAGCCTGGGCTTCTTTGCGATTGGTTTGGTCACATCGCCTTCTTTATTTTATCTTACCTTGCCAGAAGCTCTTTTTTTAGGGGGACTGATGGGGGTTTTTAGTCAGCTTGGAGACCTTGCAGAATCTCTTCTCAAGCGCGATGCTTGTGTAAAAGATAGTAACTGCATTCCTGGAATGGGCGGAGTTTTAGATTTATTGGATTCCCTTCTTTTCACAACTCCTATACTCTATCTCTTTTTACGAACAACGCATTTGTAAGATGGATAAAATCTGTATCACAATCGATGGCCCGTCTGCTTGTGGTAAGTCGACCACAGCTAAAAAAGTAGCTGACGCCCTTGGTATTATGCATCTAGATACTGGAGCGATTTACAGATCTCTTGCATGGTGGCTCAAAAAAGAGGGGGCATCGCTTGAAGATGAAGAGAAAATGCGCGCTTATCTTAAAGAGTTTGTCTATGAAGTTAAACTGCAAAACGGCGAAAAACGACACTATGTTAGAGGGGAAGATGTAACCCTTGCGATTCGTAACAACGAAATGTCACAGTTAGCCTCTAAAATTTCTGCCCTCTCCTGGGTTCGGGAAGAGGCCGATAAGATCCAAAGAAAAATTGCAGGGGATCAAAGTATTGTGGTGGATGGACGAGATGCTGGCACTAAAGTTTTTCCTGCAGCGGATGTAAAAATCTTTTTGTATGCCTCGCCTGAAGAGCGGGCCAAAAGACGTCTTAAAGAGCTACAAGAAAGAGGTGAGCCTGTTCCATCTTTGCAAGAGCTACAACAGGAAATCCAAGAGCGTGATGAGCGCGATAAACAGAGGATTCACGCCCCTTTAAAAAAACCGATTGGATCGACGACTATCGATACAACAAAAGTTGATTCCCAAGAGGTTGTGGAAAGTATCCTTAAACTTGTGAAAGAGAAAGAAAAAGACAAGAAAAAGCCTTCTACGTTTTGGTATAAAGTTTTGTATGGCTTTAGTTATTGCGTTTTTCGTCTCTTCTATCGGCTTAAAGTCCATGGGGTAGATAACTTTCCTAAGGGGGGCGCAATTGTGGCGCCAAATCACATCTCTTATTTAGATCCTCCGGCGATTGGCCTGGCTTCTCCCGAGGTGATACACTTTCTTGCGCAAGAGTATCTTTTCCGTAATCGTTTCCTTAGATTTTTCTTAAATGTTGCCCACACCCATCCGATTTCTAAAAATGCCAAAGATATTCAAGTCTTAAAACAAACGGTTGTCCTTTTACAACAAGGGAATTCAGTGGTTATATTTCCTGAAGGAACGCGCAGTTATGACGGAAATCTTCTCCCTTTACGACCAGGAATTCTCCTTCTAGCATCTCACAGCTTAAAACCGGTAATTCCAACCTATATCAAGGGGGCCTATCAGATATGGCCTCGGGCGAAGAAATTTCCTAAACCTTTTGGGCGTATTGAGGTGTTCTTTGGAAAGCCCCTCTCCTGGGCCGATTATGAAAAAGAGGGCCTTTCTAAAAAAGAGATTCAGGAAACATTTCTCTACGATCTCGAACAAAGCATCCGTTTTCTTATGCAAGAAAATAGCTAGCGGTTAGTGAAGGAGACAAGGAGATTGCCCGAGGCGATTTCTATAGAGACCTTCTCTTCAGTTACTCTATTAGATAAGCTCATAAAAGCAGAGTTTAGTGTACGATTTTCTATATTCCAAAATAGTCCTTTCGTTGAGTGGATAAATACAGGGCCATATAGAGGTAAAAGAGAGCATGTTTTTTGAGAGGGTGGAGGAGAAAAACAGTGACAGCCCGGAGGGGCAACAAAGAGGGTTTCTTTATCTGTAAGGAAAGAGAGCTTCTTTGGATACCGAGAAAGAAGAGAGAGGTTGTAGAAAAGATGATCCGTAGACCCTCCTAGAGCTCCATAGACAATGATAGTGGAAAAAGAGTCGGGTGGAAGGGCTTCTAAGGCAAGCTCTAGGTCGCTCTTATCTTTATTTCTTTCATGGAAAGAAGTTGTGATCCCAGGGGGTAATTGAGCTATATCAAAAGAGTCTCCATCACCCACAAAAAGATCTGGGCGAAGGTTTAGGTGATTGAGATGATGCATCCCCCCATCGACTGCGACTAAAAAATCTATAGTTGGTAGCGGGAGGAGGGAGCTGTAGGTAGAAATAGAACCGTTTGCAAAAAGAACAGCTTTTTTTGGTTTTGCGGATTCAATTGACATATTCCTTCGGGAGACTTTATTATGGTGGTACACACATGATAGGGAGGAACCTTTGGCTGTACAAGACATTTCTAGTAAAGAAGAACTTAGCGGATTACTAGAGAAGATTAAAGGAAATAAATTAGTAATGGTCGATTTCTACGCTGACTGGTGTGGTCCTTGTAAACAGCTATCTCCTATCATCGAAAAACTAGGAAGAGACGGCGAAAACGCATATGAAGTTTATAAAATTGACGTTGATAATGAAGTTTTCCGTGAATTTGTGACCCAGCATTTTGTGATGTCTATTCCAACTGTTATCTTCTTTAAAGGTGGCAAAGCTGTGGATCAATTTGTCGGGGTGCGTGAAGAGAGCCTCATTAAAGAGATCATCACAAAGCATTCGTAACATTTGTAAAGTTGAAATTCTGTTGCCTTAAGGCTTCGTAAAGCACAATTGCTGCTGAATTTGATAAGTTAAGAGAGCGGTTACCAGGACACATAGGAATGGTATAAAACCGCTCTTTCCATTTAGGAAAGTAGGTAGGTGGAAGTCCTTTTGTCTCCGACCCAAAAATCAGCAGTGCATCTTCTCTAAATAAGGCTTGTGTATAGGGCCTTTCGACCTTACTAGAAAAGAAGAAGAAAGGTCTTTCAGTTGATTCTAAATAGCTTGGTAGATCTTCAATCACTTGCAGAGGAAATCCATCTGCGTAATCAAGGCCTGCTCGTTTCATATGGCGATCGGATAAAGAAAAGCCAAGTGGTTTTACGAGAGTAAGACTTGTATTTGTCGCCTTACAGGTGCGGATGATATTCCCAGTATTTTGAGGGATTTCTGGTTCGAATAAAACTATTTCCATGAAAAAGAAAAAGGGGATCTTTAAAAGATCCCCATGATAAAAGATTTACTTAGTAGCAACGCTTGGAGCGTCTACCTGAGAGACTTCCCCTTTGTGAAGGGATGCTGCCGCAGGAGTTGCTTCTTCTGCTTTAGGTGTATTTGCTTTGATAATTTCGATTTCAAAAGTAAGTAGAGAGTTCGGAGGGAGAAAACCAGAAGACTGACCGTATCCTAGATCTGGGTGGATGAAGATAAGTCTTTTTTCACCTTCTTTCATGCCGACAATTGCTTTTCTAAAACCTTCGATTGTATCATCAAGAGAGAGGACATCATCTTCTTGTGATTGGCCGAAAACCTTACCATCAATGAATTTCCCGCAGTAGCGAATCAGTGGAGAGAAATGCTCTTCTACTAAAGCACCCTTTCCTTCTGTTAGACGAATATATTGCAATTTACCTGTTTCTAATTCAATGACACCAGGTTCAGCTTTATTTTTGCTTAAGAAATCTTCTGCTTTTTTCAAGTTTTCTTGGCACTGTTTTTGGAAAACCATTTCTTGAATTTGAGCAAGTGCTTGTAAGCAGTCTGCTTCTGTCATCGGAGCTTGCACCCCATTGAGTCGATCTTGAATACCTTGGATCACTCCAGGCATATCGAATTCAAGTCCAAGAGTTTCGAGGTGTTGACCAATAAGATGGCCAAATGCCTTCGAGATTTTCACCATATCTTGCTCAGAGGCCTTTGGAGCAAGAGCTTCTTTAGGGGCCTCAGTTGCAAATAGAGAGAGTGTGCAGAAAGAAAAACTTATAAACCACGATTTCATCATTAAATCTCCTTAATCAAAAACAACACTGTATCGGTTTTTGTTATTTTTTAGCTACTTTAATATGCAACTCTTCCATCTGCTGAGAAGTCGGCGTCGAGGGGCAATCCATCATGATATCAGAGGCTTTTTGTGTTTTAGGGAAGGCAATTACTTCACGAATTGATGGAGTGCCTGCCAAAAGCATGGCGAGACGGTCAATCCCAAGGGCGATACCGCCGTGGGGAGGGGTTCCATATTGCAAGGCCTCGGTAAAAAATCCAAATTTTTGATCGATAGCCTCTTGGCTTAATCCTAAAAGACTAAAAATCTTTTCTTGAAG
>CAZBHP010000061.1:9171-9377 GCA_964491795.1 uncultured bacterium
ATCCTCCGCCGAGCTCGTAACCATTTAACACAACGTCATAGGCTTGAGCACGCACTTTTAAAGGATCAGTTATAATAAGATTCATATCTTCTGCTTTAGGAGAAGTGAAAGGATGGTGCATAGATGCTAGAGCACCAGTTTCCGCATCTTTTTCAAAGAGGGGGAAATCGACTACCCAGTGTAGAGAAAATTGTTTTGGGGAGATC
>CAZBHP010000062.1:0-9343 GCA_964491795.1 uncultured bacterium
AATTGTGTTCAGGTCTGCCCCAAAGAAATCCCGCTCACTCAAGCAATCGCAAAGATGGGAGGCGAGGTCTCTAAAGAGTATTTCAAAGTCAAATTCGGTCTCCCTGAAGACGACGCCCCCATCTTTTAATTTCTGAGTTTCACTACAGAGAAATATGAGAAAGAAGGTGAGAGTTATCGTTACCTCGGGTTTTCGCGTAGATTTTAACGCACAGGCGACAGTATGACTCTCTGGATTTCCTTGCCAGCAGAGCACGCAAAGAAATAAAAGATAGAGATTTCCTCTATGTTCTCTGTGGTTAAGCTGAAGAAGAGTTGTTACAGAATTTCTCTGTGTCCTCCGCGTTAAGCTCTAAGAGAAAAGGTGAGAGTTATCGTTGCCTCGGGTTTTTGCGTAGGTTTTAACGCGGAGAGCCGAGAGAGGATGACACCACTGTTTAGATTAGTTTATCCGCAGAGGGCGGGGAGGAAGAGGGTGCGAAATTTTCTCTCGTGTTCTCTGTGATTAAGCTGAAGAGGAGTTGTTATAAAATCTCTCTCAGCCCTCCGCGTTAACCCCGACGAGAAAAGGTGAGAGCTAGCAAGTCTGTGGGTTAGAGGACGGGGGTGGGACGCGGGATTTGAGGAGCTGGTCCGCGAGTCGGGGTGGGTCGTTGTATACGTCTTCGCTTAAGGGCATCATGGATAGAGGCGATAGCAATAATTGCAAAGAGAAGGATCCCTGCTGTAAAAACGACAGCTGTCCAGGCCATGATTTTACGTATTGTATGCACGACTTTTTCATTTCTTGCTTGTATTGCAAACCAGTCTTCCCAAATTTTCTGAAAGCTACTTTTTTCCTGTGGACCAGCAGCGGGGCTCTCTAAGAAAGCCTGTGGTGGCAGAAGGGGATTTTGTAATAAGCGCTGTTGCGGGATCCCGATAACGGGTGGTATTAGTGCGGGCTGTGGAGGTCCTCGATTTGGGGCTGCTTGTGCAAGTTGTGCTGGAGCGTCGTATCTAGGAGGTTGTGGGGGAGCCAGGGGTGGTGCAACGACAGGAGGTGCTTGTGGTACTTGATTCACAACGGGTGGTCGTGGGGGGTCGGCTGCAGGGGGAGGCGGTACAACCCCGGCCCGAAGTCCTGCTCTTAATTGTCCCCAACGACGTCTTTCGCTTTGTGCCACAAACTGTTGGCGGGCTTCTGTGATAGCCTGTATTCTCTCTACGTGCTCATCTCCGGTTAAAAATTGCAGCATATGATTTGGTAAGGCAGGAACACGTTCTGGAGGTATAAAGGCTAGCTGTGTCCTTGCGTTAAGATGTGTGAGAAGAGGATCTGGAAGAGCGGCTATTTGTTCTGCAGTCACAAGACAGGGGACAAAGTTAGGTCGAATGTCCTCTCGAAGCGTACTAAGATAAGTTACTTGCTGAGGGGTGACCTGTTGAAATTGTTCTTCATCTAGGTGATGTAAGAGCGCATTTGGCAAGAAAGGAACATGAGCTGGAGAGAATTCTCTAACACGATTCTCTGGCACAGATGTGACTATCGCTTCAGGCACATGAGTTAGATGATCAGGGGCTACGTAGAATACTTGATCAACTGTGATGTGCTGTAGTTGGTCAACAGTAAGACTTGATAATTGATATGCTCCTTCCAGTAAACGCACTCGTGCTGCTTCAACTGCTTCAATAGCTGCTCCGCCAAGATAAGGAATGAGACCGTCGGGTGCGGCCGCTACCTGGGGAGCTAATAAATAAGGTCCTTGTAAGGCAAAGTTGGTAAGGTGCATCGCTCGATCGGCTGGCACTGCTTGTATTTGCGCGGGTTCGCGTAGCAAACTTAGCTGTGCATCGAGAAGATGCGGTACATGTTGCGGATCTATTTCGTGGATTCTATCATCAGGGAACGCATGAGGGGGAATCAAATGCAAAATGGCTCTAGGTACGCCACCTGCTTGTAGACGAGTTACATAAGGAGCTTGATCTAGAGAGAGGTGTTGGAATTGGTGGGTTCCGGTCAATAGAGGGACTCGACCCTCTGGTACTGCTTGAATAGATTCTGGGATTGCAAGATAAGGAATGAGACCGTCCAGTGCGGTCGCTACCTGGAAGGCTAATAAATGAGGTCCTTGGAGGGCAAAGTTGGTAAGGTGCATCGCTCGATCGGCTGGCACTGCTTGTATTTGCGCTGCTTGTGTTAAGTATTGCAACAAATGATCACCTAAATCCGGCACTAACGCGGGTGCTATGTGGGGCACCTGCTCTGGTATAACATGGGGAATTTGCGCTGCGGCAAAGTGAGGAACCTGTGCGGCATACGCTGTGAGGTAGCGGACTCGATCTCCTGCAATAGCCTGGATAAGATGAGGCCTTGTAAGGTGTGGAAGGAGGTTATCATCTAGAGCTGCCATCCTATCAGCTTCGAGCTCGTTTACTCTTGCTGGAGGAAACAGACCCTCTTTTAAGCGTTCATCCGGCACAACTCTAAGTTGGGCAATCGACATATAGTTGATTTGTTCACAAGAGACAGCGCCTTCTCTGATTTGATCGTCACTTAAGTGGCATACTTGCTCTTGAAATGAGGTAAGAAATCTGATTTGGTCTCTTCTAACTGCCTGAATCTGATCCTTTGCTCGTAAATGAGGTATTTGTGAGTAAGGCAACTCAGGGATACGGTGAACCGGACAAAGTAGAACCTGAGCGGGCGAGAGATGCTTCAGAAGGGGAGCTGGAATGGCTTCTATTTGGGGTTGTGTGGTCAAATAAGGCACTAATTCGGAAGGGTAAATATGGCCTCTCTCTCCCTCATCTATATTACAGATATGGAGAATCTGAGCGGGAGTTAATGCATCAAAGAGAGCTCGTCCTATATAAGGGGATAGCTGAGGTGGGACAAACTGTATCTGTTCTCGCTTAAGTTGGGGCACAATAACTCCACCGTCATCATCGCCTACCGGAATAAGTTCAATCCGCGGTTGCGTTAAGAGATGCAAGAGATGTGGCGTTGTTATCAAGTATTTTAACCGTTCTGGTTGAATAGCATTAATCTGTTCTGGCTTATCCAATGCATCGAGCATTCCTTCTAGAACATGAGGGACTTGAATCGCTGTAACCCAAGGGATCTGTTCTCGTGTAAGAGATTGTATCTGCTCTGGTGTTGTTAAATAGCGCACCTGTTCTCCTGAAAGATCAGGAACTCGGCGTACATCAAGAGTAGCAATTGCTTCTGGAGAGTAATCTTTTAACTCTGCAGTTTTTTGCGCCTGCCAAATACGGCGTCTTTCACACATAAACACTCTTCTTTGGGCACTGCCGGCAAATGGAGAGAGATAAAACAGGTTTTTTTGGACAGGATTACCTTCGACTTTTAAGCGCAAAAAACGGCCTCTTAAAGCTTCGACCATTATAAAAGGCAAGCTACCTGGGCTTAAGGTTAGAGCTTTCACATCACCATTGAGAAGGTGAACGAAGAGCATAGTTTTGTCAAAAATATTTTTTTGAGCAGGAGTAAGCTCTCTATGGGAGTGAGAGGAAATCTCTGTCCCATCAGAAAAAATGACCCACATGTTTGGATCGTCTCTTGTTTTGAAAAATTCTGTTTCTCGAACAGAAAGGAGCATAAGGTCTAAAGTCTTATCATCTTTTGCAATGACTAAAATTTGCTGCCCCGGCTTTTGGGTGGGGTGAAAGACTGGGACTCTTAATTCCATACTAAAAGCCCAATTATCCGATACAAGGAGGTTAGCTGCCTCCTGAAAAACACGATGATACTCTTTTGCGTAAAAAGTGCATCTTGTAAAGGACTGTCCAAGAGTTTCTATCGTTATCCCGGTATCACGAACATGTGCTCTTGGAAAATTTCGAGCTTTGCACATGCCTTCTGTCCAATGTATTTCTGTTTTAACACCCCTCTGCGGGATTTCGAGATAGCGACGTAGCTCCTGCTCTAATTCTTGAGAAAGATCTGTAGAGATCTGTACCTGAACCTCTGCCTGCATTTCTACTTGCACTTGGGTTCCTAAACCCAGAGGAGCAGAAGTTGTGGCGACTTCAAGAGGTAAATAAGGATTACGATCTAATGAAGAGAGGGTAGCAGCGGTCTTATGAACTATTGAGAGAGCGTCTCTGGAATTAGACTGAAAACTGGATCCCCATTTAGCTTTTAAAGTTTCAGCGTGATCAGTGAGAGAAGCGATAGTTTGAACAGTTCTTTCTAATTCTACAAATTGGCAAGGATCAATAGTTGTTTCTGTAAGTAAATAAGGCCTAAATTGGCGGAAAAACCCAAGCAAATCGCCTACTCGACGAGGATCTACTTGCCCTGTCGGACTGATTAAGTTTCTCAACTCTACAAGTTTTTTAAGCATTAAGTCACGAGGTGTTTCTGCTAGATCATAGCGAAGGGTTCGCACGGCATTTTTACTCATAGCAACAGCTTGAGGTATCAAGGCGCTAGAGAGAATAGCTTCAGGTGAAGTACCATTCTTGACGAGTAATTTTCGGGATTCTTCGTGAACAACGAACTCTACCGATTGTTCTTTAAAGAATTGTCGCATACGCATGATGGCTTGGAAAAGAGTACGTCTATTGGTATGTTCATTGAAGAATAAAAGAGCCCGGGCATTACGGGGTTGAGGAATATCGGTTGCTTCGCAGTGCCTTTGATCATAAATAGTAACGCATCGATTTATATCAATATCGCGCGCCATAAGCTCTTTGGGATCTGTAGAACCAATGACAACAAGAGTCGGTTTTCCCGATGTCTTTTTAAGTGCCATAAGACAGTCTGGACGCTCTTCTGGCGAGCGTCTTCCAAAATAAAGCACCGCATCTACATGGGCGCAGTCATTAAAATATAGAAGCGTTTCTTCAGCGACTCTTTGAGAATCTTTATCCTTAAGAAGTCCTGCTGCATCGATTATACAACGAACATTTCTTGTAGGGTCTTTAGCCCGGGCTGAATCTAAAATGAGAGGAATTGAGATATCTCTTACCTCATGTATCCATGTATCAGGATTGGCTCTAGCTTTTGCAATAACTACATGTGCAATTGAACCTTCTGCCCCTACATCTAGCAAGAGTCCTTCTTCTTTTAAACGGCTGGCATAGGCATAAAGGTCCCAAGGGGTTCCGCTCATCGTCCGTATGGAGCTGCCATCAGCCTTGCCGGTAGAAAGCGATCCGACCAAATTGATACTATTACTACTAAAATAATGGGGGTAAAAGTCGACTGAGACAGCTATTGTGCCAGCTTCTACACGTAAAATATGACTAACGCTTCGATTTATATGGGTTGTTGCAGCATCGAGAGTTGTCAATACTGTTGATAAAGGGCAACCCGTCAGCTCTAAACATTCTACTCCTTCAGGAGTTTCATCAAAACCTGTGACATCATCTAACTCTACATTCAATTCTGCAGTCTTGCGATATTCTGTCATTAGCATACGTGCTTGGTTCGGGTGTATGCCACGGTCTTCTTTATCCCCTGTCGCAAGAGCGGTAAGGAAATAGTAACAGGCTGCTTCAAAAGGATTTCCAAATCGATTGCTTGTAGGGGCGTCAACTCCGTCATAGGGGACAACATGACCTGAAGGCACGCGTCCATAATGCATCCCAACAGAGCGAGAAAGGGTGCTTTCTAAGACAAGAGTGCCTAAATATTTGGTAAGTGCAATCAAACCAGCGCTTGTTTTGCGAATAGGTATAGCAGTTGGAAGAGATGAGTCTCTCAGATATGTAAGGAAATCTTGGTCTTCTCTAGTTGGGTTGTCAGCGTCCATTTGGCCTGTGACATAACGGACAAAGGAAGTGCGGGCATCAGGCGTGGTAAGAAGGAGTTTCGTTGCTCCATGTTTATTAAAAAGAGCCTCTGCCAAACAAGGCATAAGAGTGGAGCGGAAACGTAGGGGGTCGAAACGGCGGGTCGGTGAGCGGAGATTGAACTCTTCTGCTAAACTTAAAGAACTTCCTGGAACAGAGATGGTGTCATCTACCATACATTCAAACATAATACGCATCCAATCGATGGTGCTATTTTCGAGATGCTTTGGAGGATCAAGAGGACAATTTACCTCCAAAAGAGGATTTAAAAGCACGTCCACTTCATCAAGATGAATGGCGCTCTCTGTTTGCAGAATATGGAGAATTTCCAACATAGTTTGAATTTTACGCACTCGAATGTCATCAATGGCTAGACCAGCGTCTCGCTGAGCTGCTTCTTCCGCGCTCATTAGGCATAGACATTCTAACTGGAGATATTGAGGTACCGTTGGGCTGATTAATACAGCCCCTTTTCTCGTTTGTGCTTCTTTTAGAGTCTCTAAAAACCAACGTAAATTGCTAAGTTCTCCCATGTCACGCCGGGTCATTGCAATAGAGAAAACAGGCATATCGAATGAGCGATGAAGAGAAGTTGTTAGGGTGTGGTTTAAAGTGTGAAACTGCGCTAGAGGCGCGAGAAAAATAGCAATATTACCCCTTTGTGCTGCGATATAAAGCAAGATAGCAGCTAGAACGCTCGTTTTCCCACCACCCATAATCATTTGAGCTATTGCATGGTTATAGCGTTGAGATTCGGTTGTTCTTAATAAATTAGCAATAAGGGTTACTTGTTGCGGACGGATTCGGATATTCACCCTATATTCTAAGACACGTAAAGGCCGTATATGAGGGTCAGCACTTGTTATATCAAAACAACCGCCGGCATCTAAGGTTTCAGCTAAAAGTTGATCGAGATTTGCGTGATCCTCAAAAGAGGCTACTTCTCGCTGCCTTACAAGGACAAGTGCTCGTTCTACTTGTTGGCTATTAGTTTTTCTACTTAAATAAGCTGTGATAAGTTGATCTAATAATGTAAGTTGGCTTAGGGCTAGGTGGGGGTTACACTTTGTGTAGGCACTAAGATCTCCTAAGAGCCAAAGGTTAATTAAACGTTCTATAGTAGGGATTAAAAGAGCTTCTCCAGCAGTCAACATCGCTTTTAAAGCAAGTGTGCTTTGGTCACTTGGTGGAGTGCGAGCAAGTCCTAAAATAGTTTGTTCTAGAGCTAAAAGTTCCTCTTGGTAGGTCTTTTGCCTTTCACTTAACATGTCTTTTAACCCGTCTACTCGGTCACTGTTAAAAGTGTACGCTTTTTTTTCACGGCGCTCTCTTGCAGCAGCTACTAGATCTCTTTGAAATGACTCTTGTTCTGCGTGAATCGCTTTTTCAAAAAGCTTCCATTGATCAGGAAGCTCGATGCCCACATCCAAAGTAGTTACTAATTCTTCACTCTCATGAGGACAGGTGACCGTAAAAAAATCGGTGACTAAAGATTTAGTTGCAATAGTCTCTTTTGGAGAAGCGGTCACTAAAAGAGGATGGTCTGTATCCCTTTTGTGTATTCTTTCCACTAAAACTTCAATAGGCGTTCTTGGAACAGTTTCTCGGCTAGCAGGTGGAGATAAGGCAAAAACTGTTGAAGGGGGGGCGGGAATAAATCCTAGAGGTTCGCTTGAAAAGCGTGGTACAGATGCTGAGTTATACCGATTGCAAGCATCTAAAAGCCACTGCCAGCGGTCTATTGGAGATGTTGAGGTGGGTAATTGAGGGGCTTCTGTGAAGGCAAGAGCAAAATGGATGAGAGCTATATAGCAGCCTTCTAAATCTCTCATGTCTGGTTTTATTCTCTCTAAAAAGCAATCGAGCTTAACAGCCAAAACGTAGGCCTCTTCAATTGTAGTACACCTTTTTGCCAAAGAGTAATAGTAACCAAAGTATTTAGCTGATTCTTGTATAGTGTGCGACGGAGCCGTTTGTTCAAATGACATCAGGTTAAGGTAGTATCCAATTCTCTCTCTACTCGCGGCTGCTTTTGTTTCTTCTGTTAGCTCACTTGTACACCATTTAAGGACAAAGGGGTTAAAAGTAAGTTTTGGGGAAAAAGGAGATACAAGGAGATCTCGATGAGGCCTTAATGCAGGGGGAAAAGTTTCGTCTGGAGGATAGGCTCCCGTTTGAAGCTTGGCAAGACGTCGAGATTGAGGGCAGTAACTTTTCACAAAAGCAAGCTCTTCAAAAGGAGGCAAAAGCAAAACACGAGGAATAGAAGCTATCTGGTCTACATACAACTTATGAATGTCGATTACTTCTTTTACGACGGCTTCCCAATCTTGGGAAGAAGGTTTTTTGGTGGTATCGGGACGTTTGTTTAAACGATCAAGAAGTAAAAAAGCTTGTAAGCGGATGGCAGCATTGGATCCTGAACAATCAGCATGCTTGCTAGAGGCGTTAAGAACCCAGGAAAGGATTTCGAAAGCTTGAGGAGAGTAACATTCTGTAGCAAAAGCCTCTCTTAGAAGATTTTTGGCATGTGCATATTGACGTTGTACAAGGAAAAGATAGACGAGAAACAATCTTCCCTCTAGATGTAGAGGTGTGATTACAACTTCGGTATCTTTGATGACGATATCATATTCAAAGTATGAGTAGTGCTCTCTTTGTGAACAAACAATTTCAGAAGCGTGTCTATATTCATCTTGTCGGTTTTGATCCTCCACATCCAGATGTTGCACATGAGTCAAAGATTTTTTATCTTTTCCAAGAGCTAGAACTTGTTGGACAGGGACAAGGAGCCTTTGAAGAGATCCCCGTACAGAAGACAAAAGAAGATAGTTTGGAACATAGTCTAATAAAGCGCGTCTTTGATCTTCTGCTAACACAAAGGTAGGATTAGCATCCCAAGATAAACTTGTAGGTGTTTGGGTAAAAGAGAGGCGGACTCCATCATGGCCTCGGTAACGGTCGAGGTGAATGCTGTTTCTTCCCCCTCGGCGTCCATGATAGCTCGTCAGTTGATAGACGCAGGAAGGGTTTTTCTCAAAAGGTGCAAAGAAGGGATCTTTGGGAGCTTCAACAGTCGCAGTTGCAACCCCTTCTTCCCACATTTCTAGCTGAAGATCTATAAGTCGATAGCTCTTTTTATCCGCTCGGTTTATAGGTTCTATGATAATACTTCTCTCTACAGGATGTACCCAATAGGTATGGTCTGCTACAAGAGTAAGGGGAAGTGCGGGCGTATCTTTACTGCTATCTCGCCATGTTTTGAGATGTTGTGTTGGTAGGTATTGAAACCACTGGTTGTTTTTGAAGCGATAAATATGCCAGGTGCCTTGCGAATCCGGGCGAGAATGCATCCTAATTTCTCCGTGGGATGGATGAGTAAATGTCAAAGAAGAGCCTATTCTACGTAAAAAAAATTGTTCTTCTCCAAAGAGGCGTTTATAATCAGGATGGTTTTTTGCATCTTCATGATGTCCAGGGTACAAAAATCCCGCTTCGCAACTTACGCGGGCATGGGTAAGATTAATTTCCCACCATCTACC
>CAZBHP010000063.1:0-9012 GCA_964491795.1 uncultured bacterium
TGTTAACGGCGAAAGGATGCGAAGGGTACGCAAAAAGTTATAATCATATCGTTCTTCTCTGTGGTCATTACGAAGGGATTGATCAGAGAATTCTAGATCTTGAGGTGGACGAAGAAGTAAGTATTGGGGATTTTGTTCTAACAAGTGGCATGCCTGCTGCTCTTGTGTTTGTCGATGCAGTCAGCCGGTTTGTGCCGGGGGTTGTTGGACATCAAGATGCGGTATATGAAGATTCTTTCCACAAGGAAGAGATCTTTGACTGCCCACACTATACAAGGCCCCCTGAATTTGAAAATCAGGCAGTACCTGCAGTGTTGATGGGAGGAAACCATCGTGATATTGCAGAGTGGAGAAAAAAACAAGCGATATCCAAACAGAAAAGGGTACGCCCCGAATTAACAGCTAAGTAAGAAGTAGGAGTCTAATGTCAACGCTCGTAGAAGAAATAGAGAAAGCCTATAAAAAGAAAAAACTCCCTGCTTTCCATGTGGGAGACAACGTGAAAGTCCACACAAAGATTGTAGAAGGCGATAAAGAACGGGTGCAGATTTTTCAAGGCATTGTCATTGCTAGAAAAGGAAGCGGTCTTTCTGAAACATTTACTGTGAATAGAGTTGCTTTTGGATACGCAAATGAGAAAGTATTCCCGATCCATAGCCCTACTATCATGAACATTGAAGTAGTGCAAAAAGGCGATGTGCGAAAAGCTAAACTTAGCTACATTCGCGGTAAAATTGGAAAAGCTGCAAAAATCAGTTCTAAATTTGGCGGCTTAGAAGAAGCTGCTCTTGAAAATGCTGCAAATGAGGCGGCAGAAGACCAAGAGAGTTAATTCTTCTAAAAAAAGGGCTGTTTGGAAGAAAGGGCGTATGATTTGGGTTATCAACTCCCCGTGGGAGTTGATGAGGCAGGACGTGGACCTCTTGCAGGTCCAGTTGTTGCGGCCGCTTGCTTTCTTCCTAAAACATGCAAAATTGACGGGATCAAAGATAGTAAAATTCTCACCCCTTTACAGCGCGAGAGAATTGCAAAAGCTCTCTTTGAAGATGAGGAAGTGAAAATAGGCATTGGAGTTGCCTCTCATCAAGAAATCGATGAGATCAACATCTTGCAAGCTTCTCTTCTTGCTATGCGTCGAGCAGTCGATGCATTGCCAGAGAGGCCCGACTTTCTTTTTATCGACGGGAATGTGCGCCTTAAGATAAATATCCCTTTAGAGACTGTTGTGGGTGGAGATAGAAAAGTGCGATCTATTGCAGCCGCCTCTATTATTGCAAAGGTGACAAGAGATCAGATGATGAAAGAGCTCCACACACTTTACCCAGAATATGGCTTAGATCAACATAAAGGCTATCCTACTCCACACCATTTTGCTATGATTGCAAAACATGGACCCTCTCCGATCCATCGGAAAAGTTTTACCCTTTTTAAGGAAAAGGTGCTCGTATGAGAAGTATGACAGCGTTTGGGCGCTTGGTAAAAAAAATTCAAGGTAAAACTTACACTCTCGAAATCACTTCCTACAATCGCAAAGGATTAGAAGTAAGTTTATCTGTCCCCAAAGAGCTCTCTTTTCTTGAAATGGCGCTTCGTAAAAAAATTACTAACGCCTCTAGTCGCGGTCAAATCCTTATGCGTCTTACCACTGAAAAAGAGGGGGAGACTCAATTTAATCCTGTACGTTATAGAGAAGTTCATAAAAATCTCTCACGCCTTGCAGCCGATTTAGACCCTCATTATAAGGTCTCTTTTGAAACAGTGATCGCTATGGCAAAAGATCTTCACTCCTCAACAGACGATACTGCCGAGCTGCAAAATGAAATGGAACAAGCTCTGGATCATCTTCTCCCCCTTTGGATTGAGATGAAAGAGAGAGAGGCCTCTTTGCTCATCAAACAAATGCAAGAGAGCTTGGCTATTATGCAAAAAAATTTAGAAGAAATCTCCTTTTTTACCCCCCAGGTTAGAGAAAAAGCACAAGCAAAACTGTTAGAGAAGCTTGCCCAGGTAAAGACTGTGACAGATGAAGATAGAGAGAAGATTTTGCGAGAAGTTGTGTTTTATGTCGAAAAGATGGATATTTCTGAGGAAAAAACAAGACTTGCCGCTCACATCCACGAGCTTTTCCTTCTTTTTACTAAAAAAGATAAAGACGCCAGTGGAAGAATGATCGATTTTATTGCGCAAGAGATGATGCGCGAAGTAAATACCCTTTCTGCAAAAACAGGGGAGATCGAAGTCATTAAACGAGCCCTTCTGATCAAGCAGGAAATTGAGAAAATCCGCGAGCAGGGGCAAAACATCGAATGAGTCTGTTTAGTAAAAGAGAAAAAGGGATTGTTTTTGTCATAAGCGCCCCTTCAGGGACCGGGAAATCAAGCCTTGTAGCCCAACTTCTTGTAAGGCATCCCGAGAAATTTGCCCGTGTGATCACCTCGACAACTAGAGCCCCGAGGAGGGGAGAAGAAGACGGGAAAGATTACTATTTTTACGACCCTCAAGTTTTTCAAAAAAAGAAAGAGCAAGGGGAATTTTTAGAAGTAGAGTCGATGTATGGGTATGAATACGGGACTCTCAAAGAAGAAGTATATAGACATGTAAATTCAGGCCAGCATGTCTTTCTAGTTATTGGGGTTGGTGGGGCTTTACAATTGATGAAAAAAATGAAAGCAGTGTATATTTTTATTGCGCCTCCAAATCATCAAGAACTTGAGAAGAGAATCCGCGCTAGAAATAAGGACGGAGAAGAAGAGATTACAAGGCGCCTTCAGCGGGCTGAAGAAGAGCTTGCTCAGCAAAGCGTCTACGACTATTTAATTGTTAATGAGATTTTTCAAGAGTCTCTAAATGTATTACAGAGTATCATCGTAGCAGAAGATCATAAAGTTTTAAGGGTAGGAAATGAAAAAATATAAGCAACGAGAGTTTTTAACGAATGAGTATATCAATAAAAATTTCTCTGATAATTTTTCTTTAGCACTCGCTTCCATCGACGGCGCTAGAGACTTAGTAAAAGCTGGGAAAGAGTTTACTCTCCATACCCTCCTCCACTCATTAGGCAAGCTTGGAGAGCACAGAAAAGAAGAGATGAAAGCTGCTGTGGAGATTGAGCACGAATCTCTATGAGGGAAAAGGTCCTAATTACGGCCGCACTCCCTTACGCGAACGGGGTTTTGCATTTTGGCCATATGGCCGGTGTTTATATCCCGGCAGATTGTTACGCCCGCTTTAAAAGGCTTAATGGAGATGATCTCCTTTTCATTTGCGGCTCCGACGAATACGGGGTCGCAATCTCTTTAAGCGCCGAAATGGCCGGCCGGACCCCCCAAGAACAGGTCGATCTTTTTCATGCGATCAACTCTGATCTTTTTAAACGCCTCAATATCTCATTTGACCACTACTCTCGCACAACGACCAAAGCACACCCTCCTATCGTCCAGGATTTTTTCCTCACTTTGCAGAAAAACGGCTATATCGAAAGAAGGGAAACTGAGCAGCTTTTTGAAGAGAAAGAGGGCCGCTTTCTGGCCGATCGCTACGTTATTGGAACATGCCCTAAATGCGGTTTTAAAGAGGCAAGAGGGGATGAGTGCACTAAGTGTGGGGCCACATTTGATGCTCTGGAACTCAAATCTCCCCGCTCTAAGATGACAAACGCTCCTCTTATCTTAAAAAAAACCACCCATTGGTTTCTCCGTCTCGACCTTTTTAAAGAATCGCTTCATAAGTGGCTAGAGAGTAAGAACTGGAAGCCAAACGTTGTCAACTTTGTAAAACCTTATATCGATGCCCTCAATGCCCGGGCAATTACACGAGATCTTACTTGGGGAGTCCCCCTGCCTCTACCTGAAGGAGAGGGGAAAGTTCTCTACGTGTGGTTTGATGCTCCGATCGGTTATATCTCCGCAACTCAAGAATGGGCTGAAAAACGGGGAGAAAAGGAGAAATGGAAAGAATATTGGCTCGATCCAAAAACCACCTACGTCCAATTTCTAGGTAAAGATAACATCGTCTTTCATGCCATTGTTTTTCCTTCGATGGTGATGGGGCAAGATCTTCCCTATAAACTCGTCGATCATCTACCTGCCAATGAATTTCTCAATCTAGAGGGGAGAAAAATCAGCAAATCGAGTGGTTGGACAATCGATATGCAAGAGTTTCTTGCTCAGTATCCAGCAGATCTCTTACGCTATACCCTTGCCGCTAACGCTCCAGAGACCCAAGATAGCGAGTTTACGTGGCGCGATTTCCAAATGCGTGTAAATACCGAGCTCGTAGGTAAGTTTGGCAATTTTATCCACCGTACCCTGACCTTTTTATCCGAGCGGATGGAGAAGAAGATCCCCCCTCTGCATGACCTTGAGGAGATCGATAACACCTTCCTAGCTAAATTAGAAGAGATTGCCCTTGCTATGAAAGGGCAATATGGAGAGTTTCATCTTCGCTCTGTCTGTATCTTGCTCATGGAACTCTCTCACCTCGCAAACACCTACTTTGACCACAAAAAACCTTGGATTCTTTATAGAGATAAGGAAAATACCACAGCTCTTGAGACAACCATGCACATATGCCTAATTGCCATTAAAACAATGGCCCTTGTCTCTTTCCCCCTCATGCCCGAAAGCGCGGAGAAGATTTGGAAAATGCTAGGCTACAGTTCATTTTTAGAAACCCAAAATTGGAATCATGTTATGAAAGAAGAACTTCATGTAGGTAAAGAACTGCCTAAACCAGAGCCCCTCTTTGCTAAAATTGAAGACGAGGCGATCACTAAAGAAGTCGCTAAACTCCAAGCAACACTTACCCCCGAGCCTAAAAACCCCCTCAAAGAACAAATTGCTTACGACGACTTTTCTAAACTTGATCTACGCGTTGGAAAAATCGAATCTGCAGAAAAAGTTCTTAAAAGCGAAAAGCTCCTCAAACTCTCTATCGACCTCGGCTTTGAAAAAAGGACAATCGTTTCAGGGATCGCTCAGCACTTTAAAGATCTCGAGACTCTCCTGGGCAAACAGGTGATCATTGTCGCTAACTTAAAACCTGCAAAGCTGATGGGCATTACCTCCGAAGGGATGGTCCTCGCAGCTCATGACGGATCTCTTCTTGAGCTCCCCACCTTAAAAGATCTTCCTCCGGGGAGCGTGGTGTCTTAAATGCAAGCAGTCATGAGAGCTCATTTACCAGCAGTTGTAGCAAATCATTATGACGCTGTTTGGCCAACCACTCTAGATGCTATTGAGCGATGCCGTGTCTTTCTTTTGGTGGAGGAGCATGATAGGGAAGATGTGCAACGGGAAAACGGCCTGTTTATCTCTCATTTTGCAACTGAAGGGAGTGTTCTTCTTGTAGAAGCAGAGGCTTCTCTTAAGCCTTGCCTTCTTCCCACCTCAGACCTTTATGTAGACACCCCTCATATTACAAAAGAAAGAACTCTCGGTTGGGACATAGAAGATTACCATCTGGAGAGAATAAGCGACTTTGTATATTCTCTGGCTTGTGCAGGAATCGAGGTTTGTTTGGACTCACCTGATGGAGGAGATGTAGAGAATTTTGAAAGCTGTATGCATGCTGCCTGGCACGAGCATAATGTAAACTGCCCTCCAGATCTTCGAGAAAGCACAGAAATCCTGGTGTTAGTTGAGGAAATGGTAAGTCTTGTGGCAAAAGAAGTCGGCAGTTTCTGCAAAAGTATAGCTTCACATAAGCTCCAAGATAAGAAAATAGCTCTTGTAGAAAAGCTTTTTGAACTACGAGGTAGATATTTTTCTCCAGAAGATTCTTTCTTTGAACGTACAAAAAGCCTGGTAAAAACTTTAGAGCGCGTTCATGAACACGTCGTAGGGGAAGGAAACGTATTTCTAGTTGCGGGATCGCACCATCTTGAACAATGCGATCTTAGGAGGGAGGGGAGAGCTTTTTCTTTAGCCCCTTTGCATGAGTTTTTATCCAGACACCCAGATGTGGTAATTTTAAAGTCTAAACGACTGTCCGGTGTGTAAAATAAGAAAGTCCGGTGTGCCTTTTTAAAACGTCGTTGTTTTGGATCGCTAGAGCAACTGCTTGTCTTGTCCCTAAAAGGATGACCAACTTTTTCCCTCGAGTCACACCCGTATAGAGAAGATTTCTTTGTAAGAGCTTATAGTGAGAGGTATGAATCGGCAAGAGAATGGCAGGCGCTTCACTTCCCTGGTATTTATGCACAGATACGGCGTAGGCTAAAGTAAGCTCGTCAAGCTCGCCAAACTCATACTCTACATCATGGTGCTCGAAGGCAACCATCAGAGTCTCTTCTTCTAAATTGATCTCTTCAATTCGCCCAATATCGCCGTTAAAAACCATCTTTTTATAGTTGTTACGGATTTGCATCACTTTGTCTTTAAGGCGTAAAGATCGTCCCATGCGTTCAACAGAGACGGTATTGGGGTTCAAGCTATTTTGGAGGACGACGTTGAGATTTTCTATGCCGATGATCCCTTTGCGCATGGGGGAGAGGATTTGGATTTCGCGGTAGGGATCCCAGGAAAATTGAGCAGGGAGCTTATTTTTCACAAGGTCAATCAAGGTATGAACAATCGCTTCAGGATCTTCTAAAGGATAAAAAAGAAGATCACTTTCTTCTGGAGGCGATTTGAGAAGGGGAAAGACACCGCGGTTAATATCATGCGCTGCCAAAGTGATTTCTGAGCCTTTCGCTTGGCGAAAGATTTGGAAAAGTCGGGTGACTGGGACTTTCTGTGATTCGATTAAGTCTTTAAGGACGTTTCCTGGGCCAATACTTGGTAGCTGGTCGATGTCTCCAATAAAAATAACCCGTGCTTTTGGGGGGATTGCCTTAAGAAGACTATGCATGAGGTAGGTGTCGATCATGCTCGCCTCATCGACAATCAGTAGATCACAGGTGAGGGGGTTATCTTGATTTCTTTTAAACCCACCATTTGTAAAGTCGTACTCTAAAATACTGTGGATGGTGTGGGCTTTTCTTCTGCAAATATCACCGAGACGCTTTGCAGCACGCCCGGTAGGAGCGCATAAGGTGATCTCTTCAGTGAGTTTTGCATGCACAGTGAGGATAGCCTTTGTCACTGTACTCTTACCGGTTCCTGGGCCCCCTGTGATGATATGGACCTTCTCTTCAAGACTTCGTTTAAGGGCTGTCATTTGTTCAGGGGCAAGGCGTAAAGAGAGCTTTTCTTGGACCCAATCAAGCGCTTTGTCTACTTTCATTGTCCGAATCGCCGCTTCACTTGCAGTAAGGATGGAGAGTCTTTTGGCAATACCAACTTCGGAGAAGAAAAGGGTAGATAGCCAAATGTAGAGACAAGCATCAGTCTCTGTCGGCAGTTTTTCCCGGATGATTTTTCTTTTTCCTTCGAGAGAAACGATTGCTTGGTGAATCAAAGAGCGGTCAACCTGGAGAATTTCTTCCGCTTTTGTGACAAATATATCTTCAGGGTGGCAAGTGTGCCCTTCTTCAGCAAGAACTGTAAGAAGGTGAAGAGTTCCAGACTCTACACGCATCGGCGCATCGTGAGCAATGCCGAGCTCCAAAGCTATTTTATCGGCTGTCTTAAAACCGATCCCAAAAACTTCTTCGGAGAGGACAAATGGATTTTCTTTCAGTGTTGCAACGGTCTTTTCTCCAAAACGGCGGAAAATCTTTTTAGCAAGACCCATGCCAATATTGTGACCACGCAGAAATACAATCACATCGCGCATAGAGTTATGCTCTTCGCGGTGTTCAATGATCTTCTCTACTTTTTTTCTCCCCATCCCTTCTACTTCTAAAAGCCGGATAGGGTTCTCATCGATAATTTTGAGGGTTTCAACGCCAAAGTGTGCGACAATCTTTTTAGCATAGACCTTCCCAATCCCTTTCACACTTCTCGACTCTAGATACCTTTGAATGCCAAGAATATCTTTTGGGAAGTTCGTTTCAAAAGAGGTGACTTCAAATTGTTTGCCGTAAGAAGGGTGGTGTTTCCAACGACCTTTACAGGAGATGATTTCTCCTGCTTTAAGTCCACCTAAAGCGCCCATTATCGCTACAGGATCTTTCCCATCCTTCAAAGAAATTTCTGCAACTGCAAACCCATTCTCTTCATTCGAAAAGAGGATTTTTTCTACGCTGCCGCTGACCTGATCTTCCATACACTTAAGAGTGTAAAGGAAGTAAAGATTCTGGTAAACTTCTCCTCTATGGCAGCTAGCATCACTGATTTTGTTTGTGTTCTTCAGCTCGACTCATCCTATCTCCCCGTTCTCTGCCAAGGTAGAAAAATAACTTGCCTAAGTCCCGCCTTAGAGCCAAGACCAGGGATTCCTCTCGCAGTTGCCCGTCTATTCGCCTCTCAGCACCACCTTTTTTGCCACGAAGACATTTTCCACCCAAGAAGACCTATCACTGCTCTCAAGCAAGAGGGGAGAGAGTGGCATCTTTTTCGCCTGACACATGATAAAAGAGAGCCTGTTTCGTGGGAAGGTCATCCTGTTATTCTAGGGAAAAAAGAGGAAGTCTTAGCAGCAGGAAGGATTTTGTCTGGCATGAAAGGTTTAAAATCAGATTTTCTCTCTGACTTACAATTATAATAATTTCTATCAGTATAAAAATTCTGTATATTTTTTTATTTATCACTTAACAAATGTGGAGATTTAACGTGAACTTGGTAATAAAAAGCCTTTGTTTAGCTCAACTAGCGGTTCTTTGCAAAGTAGAATGTCAGAGTGAAAATAACATCTGTAGATTTACTGCGCCTGATCGGAAATGCAAAGAAATTGAGCAAAAATGCAATGACTTAACAATACCTTCACAATTTGAAAATGAAGAAAATCTCCAAGAGGTGTATATGAAATGGGCAGCGGATAAAAAAAATCAGGGGGCTCTTCTTCAACAAATTCAGGCACAAATAGTGGAAGGGGGTCTTAGTTCATCAAGAGAGATATTTCTCATGATGAATTCACTTAAAACCCGGTTGGCTACTTATTTCATCCACTAGGCGGCTCTCTGACGGATGA
>CAZBHP010000064.1:0-8807 GCA_964491795.1 uncultured bacterium
AAAACACGTAATTTATAACTTAAAAGACTATATCAAAAGTTCTGATTACGTCCGATTGCCTGCAGCCAATTGATCTAAAAAAAAGCTCTCCAGAGAACTGGAGAGCTTTTGCGAGTCGAGATATAATCTCTATCTCTGACTTAGAACCCAAGACCAACCATTAATTCTGCGAAAGGACCAGGAAGTTCTTTAACAGAAGAAATGACTTTTAATGGAAGAGCTGGTTGGCTTACTGAAAGCTCAAAGAAGCTGCACCATTTTTGTGTACGGCCAAGTTCATAACCGAGAAGAAAGTGAGGAATAACGCCATCAAACCTTTTTTCTGTGGTGGTTTCTACACCTTCAACAGTTGTGAGCACGCGCTTACGGAGGTGACCCCAACCAAGACCTGCACCTGCATAAAAACTCTGATCTTGATTGTCTAAATAGCGAAGATAAGAGACTTTAGGAATTGTCCAGAGGTAATTGTTGTCATTGTTTTTGTTGAGCTGGCGTGTGTAGCTTGTAGAGAGGTCAATTGCTGATAGACCTGATGCCCAACGGAAACCGATCCCCATTCCTGGAAGGATATGGACATTGGTAGTCTCTCCACCGCCAAGGCGGAAATAAAGACTAGATTTTCTTGTAGTAGGAAGTTGTAGATCTTCTACAACTTGAACATCTACTACTTCAGGAAGAGGAGCACGCTCTTGTGGAAAATGTGAAAGAACATGTGATAGAGAATCTTCAGCACATGCCAAAGATGCAACAGACAGACTTGCAATGAATACAAATAGTGATTTCATAACCTTAATCTCCTTTTAGTTGAATGATTGGTCGAACCGCTATAAAACTGATCAGTATAAAGACGTTTGCAGCGACTCAACCAGTTATGTATCCTTATTCAGAAGAATTCTCCTCGTATTATTTATGGAGGAGTTCTTTTGAATAAGGAAATTGTAAATTATAGGCGCTTAGAATTATTCGCACAACTCATAGCCTTTCTTTTAATAAAGAGAGGTTAAGCATTGTAAGTGGATGCGCTGGTAGAACCACCGCGACCGGTCCAATTGGTGTGAAAAAATGTGCCACGTGCTGCATCAACACGCTCATAAGTATGCGCACCGAAATAGTCGCGCATCGCTTGGAGAAGATTTGCCGGGAGTGACTCTGAAGTTATGCCGTCAAACCACGAGAGGGCAGAAGTAAAGCAAGGCGCGGGGATACTGTGTTCTATAGAGAGAGTAAGCGCTTTTCTAAAGCCGTCTTGAGACTCAGAGAGTGCTTGGAAGAAAAAGTCGTCGAGAAGAAGATTTTGCAGTTCTTTATTTTTTGTAAAAGCATCCTTGATTTTCCCAAGGAAGCGGCTGCGAATGATACAGCCAGCGCGCCACACAAGGGCAATGCTTCCATAATTTAGGTTCCACTTATAGTGTAAAGAGGCTTCTCGCATGAGCATATACCCTTGAGCATAGCTGATGATTTTAGAGGCGTAGAGGGCTTTACGGATGTTTTCTACCATCTCTTCGCGGTTACCTTGAAAAAGGCGAGGTTTTTTGTGAAACCGCTTACTCATCGTGACTCGCTCAGCTTTAAGGGCAGAGAGAGAGCGGGCAAACACAGCTTCGCTAATCAGTGATAGAGGGACACCTTCATCAAGGGCTGCTTCTACGGTCCATTTTCCGGTCCCTTTTTGCCCCGCAACATCGAGGATTTTGTGGATTAAAGGGGTATCATCTTTGTCTTTATAGAGGAGGATTTGCGAGGTGATTTCAATCAGGTAGCTCTCAAGTTCTCCTTTGTTCCACTCGGTAAAAATCTTAGAAATCTCAGCATCGGTAAAACCAAGGACGCGGTAGAGAAGATCGTAGGCTTCACAGATCAGCTGAATATCTCCATACTCAATCCCATTGTGGACCATTTTTACGAAATGACCAGCTCCACCTTCTCCCATCCATTCGCAACAAGGCTCACCTGTGGTCGCCTTTGCTGCAATTGTTTGGAAAATCTTTTTCATTTCAGCCCAGGCAGCCTTTTGCCCTCCAGGCATTAAAGAGGGGCCCAAACGAGCTCCTTCTTCGCCTCCAGAGACGCCGCAGCCTACAAAAAGGATCCCTTTTTCTTGTAACTCTTTGATTCTCCTTTCTGTATCGGGGAAGTGGCTGTTGCCGCCGTCAATTAGGATATCGCCCTTGTCTAAGAAGGGGAGAAGCTCTTGAATGAGTTGATCTACAGCATCACCTGCTTTTACTAACAACACCACTTTTCGTGGCCTTTTAATGCTTTTTAGAAAACTCTGAATGTCGTGAAAGCCCTTGATCTTTGTCCCTTTGGCATTTCCTTGGAGAAACTCATCTACTTTGGTTGTTGTTCGATTAAAACAAGAGACCACAAATCCATGATCGTTCATATTGAGGATCAAATTCTGGCCCATCACTGCAAGACCAATTACCCCGATATCTGCTTCTGTTGTCATACCCTGTGCCCTCTCTTGCCTTCAATCTACTTCATTCACTATAATATATACCGCACTTGGTAAACTCCAACACTTTTTATTAAAATGTGAGTTCTCGTAGCTCAGCGGATAGAGCGGTTGCCTCCTAAGCAACAGGTCGCGCGTTCAAGTCGCGCCGAGGACGTTTTTTCACTCATGTTATGCGGGCAGCAATCAGTAGCTCGCATAAGATAAGTTATATATCGACCAAAGGTTGATAGATTGTCTTAATTGTCGGATTTGAGGATGTCGATGAAGGCGGACTGAGGGATGCTCACTTTGCCAAACTCTTTCATCTTCTTTTTACCCTTCTTCTGCTTTTCCCATAGTTTTCTTTTACGGGTAATATCACCACCGTAGCACTTGGCGGTGACGTTTTTGGAAAGGGCAGAGAGGGTTTCTCGGGCGACAATTTTTCCTCCAATCGCTGCTTGGATGGGGATTTTAAATTGTTGGCGAGGAATGACATCGAGAAGTTTTTTGCAAAGAGCTCGCCCTTTAGTTTCGGCCTTACTGCGGTGGACAAAAGTGGAGAAGGCATCGATTGGCTCTTCATTCACGCGGATTTCAAGTTTAACAATATCCCCTTTTTGGTAACTGTCAGGTTCATAGTCAAAAGAGGCATAGCCCTGGCTTACCGATTTTAGGCGGTCGTTAAAATCTGTAATCATCTCATTAAGGGGGAGTTTGAGGTGGAGATAGAGGCGTGTATCATCGATTGTTTCTGTATGGGTTAGCTCACCTCGTTTATCATTAGCCAAGCTCATGATCGCGCCGAGATAGCCTGAAGGGGTGATGATATTACATTTTACCCAAGGCTCTTCGACCATTTCAATGGTGGAAGGATCGGGATAGTGGGCCGGATTATCAATCTCTAGAATTTCGCCGCTAGATTGATGGATTTTGTATTGGACACTTGGCGCAGTTGTAATAATATCGAGGTCGAACTCTCTTTGTAGGCGCTCAAAGACGATCTCCAAATGAAGAAGACCTAAGAAACCGCAACGAAAACCGGTGCCCAGGACAAGAGATGTCTCAGCCTCTACATGAAGAGCAGAATCGTTAAGACGCAATTTTGTAAAAGCATCGGCGAGGGCTTCGTAATCGGAGGAATCAACTGGATAAATTCCAGCAAACACCACAGGAGCTATCCGTTTAAAGCCTGGGAGAGGTTCAACTGCTGGATTTAAAAGGGTTGTAATCGTATCCCCGATATTGACATCGGTTGGCTTTTTAATTGTGGCAAGAACGTATCCCACTTCACCTGGGCGTAAACTCTCTACAGGCTTTTGTTGGGGGGTGAAAATACCCACTTCGGATACTTCAAAGGTTTTGCCTGTCGCCATAAACTGGATTTCTGTTTTCTTGGTGATCATGCCACTAAAGACACGGACATAGATCATCACACCTCTAAATGTATCGTAGTGAGAATCAAAAACTAGTGCGCGTAGTGTCTGATCTGTAGGAGGCACAGGGCAAGGGAAAGAGTAGATGATCTCTTCTAAAATTGTCTCAATCCCGATGCCTGCCTTGGCAGAGGCTAAAATTGCATTGTGTGTCTCAATCCCAATGACCTCTTTAATTTGCCTTTTCACAGATTCTGGGTCCGCAGCTGGAAGGTCGATCTTATTAATTACCGGGATAATTTCTAAGCCTCGATCAAGAGCCAAGTGGACGTTTGCTAGAGTTTGTGCCTGAACTCCTTGCACGGCATCTACCACAAGGAGAGCCCCTTCACAAGCGGCTAGTGATCTTGAAACTTCGTAAGAGAAGTCGACGTGACCTGGGGTATCGATAAAGTTAATCTGATAGGTTGCCCCGTCTGGAGTGCGATGAAACATGGTAACAGGGTGGGCCTTAATCGTAATGCCACGCTCTCTTTCCAAATCCATGTCATCGAGGACCTGTTCCTGCATTTCACGTGCGGATAAAGTATTGGTCTTTTCTAAAAGGCGATCGGCGATCGTCGATTTTCCATGGTCGATGTGGGCAATAATAGAAAAATTACGAATCTTTTCTAAATCATAAGGATTACTCATAGCCAAACATTATACACAGATCACCTTGGAAAGATCGAGAATTTTCTACAAATTTAAGAAAGCGTTATGGTGTCGAGTAAAACTTCTTCGACTTGGGTTCCTTTTTTACAGAGGGCGTAGGCTCGGCCCGTTTTGTTGGCACGCACAATATGGGAAAGAGAGCCGTCAATAAAGTGGGCCGCAACGTGATCATCAAGAGCTAAGCCAGCAGATAGATGGTTGTTTTGTAAGAGATTGTGATAAGAAGGTCTGCGGTTTTTTTCACTCTCATAGTGGGGGCAGAAACTTCCTTTAAGAAAGCCCAGGCAGGGGAGAGCACTTAAGTGGCCATGAAGAGAGTCTGTTACACACTCCTCAAACCAGCAATTGCCACCAGCACTTGAGCCTGTAAGGACAATTCCACTGTTATAGGCTTTCTTTAAATAAGCATCCACGTGCCACTCTCTCCAGAGGGCGAGCATGCTTTTGGTGTTGCCTCCACCGACAAAAATGATGTCTTTTTCTAAAAGGAAACCTTCTAGGTCATTAGTTGGAAGGGAGAAGAGGGAGAGGTGCGATGTGCGACACCCGAGGGCGTCAAAGACGGTATAAAAATCCTTAATGTAAGGTGCTGCATCGCCACTTGCAGTTGGAATAAAACAGATGGAAGGGCGCTCTTTTGAGCTGGTTTGGATGAGATATTTTTCTAGAAGATGGGAAGAGGAGGGGTTTGTCGAAAATCCCGCGCCACCGATCGCAATAATATGTTTCATATCTGGATTATAGGGCAGATAAGGATTTTTTTGTGATTTTTTTAAAAATATTAATAAATAATTATTGCAAAAGTAAAAAATCGTGATAAATTATAAAAATATAAGTTTATTTAAAAAAAAAATAATAATTTAGGTGTAATAAAATATGGTTGCCGTTCACCTGTCCGAACCGTTTTTACGTTATCTTGTGATTGGGGCGATTAACGTAATAGAGACGCTTTTACTGTTAGCAGTTGCAAGTTTGTTCTTTATGCTTTTTATTCAGAACTTCTCTAAACAGCTGAAAAACAAGAAGAGATTTCGAGCCTATCTTTTGATGATGATGCTTCTTTTTGGAATCTGTATAGTATCTTACGCTCTTCCTTCTAAAAGCTATTACGTAATCGATCAAAGCGCTTCTTTGAACTCGCAACAAAAAAGGGGAGCGGTAAGCTCAGAGAAAAGAAGAGAAGATGTTTTGTTAGAAAGATATACACCTATTCAGAAAAAACCGAAAAATACGCAGAAATAAAAAACCCCCATCCTTTGCAGGATAGGGGTTCTTATAGACTTAAACGCTTAAGCTAAAAACTTTAGGTTGCTTTAGGAGCAAGGGCGTCGCCCGGATTTCCTTTAGCAATTTCCATCTTAGCTTGAAGAGCAACCTCTTCTTCTCGAGTTTTAGCATCTTCAGATTCTTTCTTCGCAATTGCGAATTTGAACTCTTTATCAAGAGTGATGACCGCAAGGATCCATCCACCGATGATGATAAAGAGCAAGATTCCGATATAAGGTGCCATTGCAGCAATACTTCCTAACACAAGAATCAAAAGCTGTTGGATTAAAGCACCACCAGATTTTCCGAGTCTTGCGCCCACAACGTCAATAGCTGCTTTCCCTTTAACTTTTTGTTCTTGGTCAAGTGGAATATAAGCCATCTCTTTTGTTGGGTCAAAGAGAGAGTATTTTGAAGACTTACTCATAACGTTCTGAGCCATACCGAAGACAACAGCCAACATAAGAGGTGTTGTTCCAAGGTATGAAATAAGTCCTGCGATGCTCGCGTTTTGGTTAAAGATCATGAAGAAGAAGAAAGCCGCACCTGTGATAAATAGAACAACAGGTGTTAATAGAGCGGCAAATCTCCAGCCCAATTTTCTTACCACGTTACCTGTTACAAAGAACATCATCACAATTGTTGCTGATCCTGTAATTCGAGAAAAGTTACCCATGAAAACGCTATAATCGTTTGGATTAGGGTATTGCAGCTTAAGCTGACTCTTCCAGGTTACTTCAACGAGGTTAATGCAAACGCCGTAAGCGATAACTACCAATGCGAGGCAGCCCATGTATTTTGAGCTTACGATGTATTTAAGACTTTCTTTTAGGCTTAACTTAGGCTTCTCTTTTTTCATCTTCTTCTGAGCACTTGTGTCATAGAAGCGTGGATCGCTAAGCACATACTTGTTAATCCACCAGTAGATCCCTAAAATGAGGAATCCTGAAAGGACAACAATCAGCATAAGCCAGTTTAAAGAGACTTGCCATGGGTCTGCAACAGATGATGAGAGACCTCTACGCATGTCAGATGCCCATACGATGAACGTACCAGCAAGTAGAAGCGAGAAGTTAGCACCCAAGCCAAATAAGTTATAAAATCTTTTTGATTCATTCACTTTTGTAATGTCATTGGCAAATCCCCAGAAGAGTAGAGACAAGCAAACGCTGCCCCAAAGCTCAGACATAATGTAGAAAAGGGAGAAGGTCCAGTGACGAACAATAGCGACAAGGCCCATAAATCCTTTAGGAAGAGCTTCTTGCAAGAAGTTGCAAAAGGCTGTAGGCTGCAAGGCTTCTCTGTTAGGATATAGGACGACTGCAAAAATACCAAAAAAGAGGATGAAAGGCAAAACTGTGCAGTAAAATAGCGCAGGCTTGCTCAATGCATTACTCATTTTTGAATAAATAAGCATGAATAAAATAGCGAAGGGTAGAACCCCGTATACCTTTAAAAAGGGAATTGCTTCCGCACCTGAATTAGGCGCTGTCACAATTAAAGTATCTTTTGTATCGCGGAGTACTGTGTAGTTAAACAGAATAAAAAAGAAAAGAAGGAGCATTGGAACAAGCTTCTTCAGTTCGTAAGAATAGATCGGCCAGAAAAAAGATCTAAGCTTACCAAAACTTTTTTGTTCTGCGGTTATGGTGGCTGAATTTGCCATAAGCGAGTTTCCTTTGGTTTAACACAGACATTTTATAAGAAGGGGTAAATAAAGGACAAGAAAAACTAGTGGTGAGCCTAAGAACAGAGCTTAAGCCCACCAAATAATCCATTTACAGTTGCGCGTTTTTTAAAGCCGCAAGAAGTTCTGTAGGATCAAAATTACTATAATCTTTTTGAGATTGCACTGCTTCTACATAAGCATTCCAAAGACTCGCATCGGTCTCTCCATGACGAACGGCAAGAATCAGTTCTCTTTTGCAAGTAGCAAGAGATTTTTTTGGACTTAAAAAAGAAATCATTTCTTTATCGCCAGTGGCTCTTGCCATGTGTAAAAGACGCTCTAATTGGTTTTTTGTAAAAGTAAGTTGATCTTTTCTTTTTCTTGAACCGCGAGCAGCTCTTTGTTTAGGAGCAATCACACTTGGTTTAGCTGGATTAATGATAAATTTTTCAATTAAACTAGAAAGTTCAAAAGGCTGTTTTAATTTCATTTTACGTAGAGTAAAATGATGCATGTAGCCGCCTGCATTCATAGGTAAATATTTACATAGATCATTTTCTTTTCTGCCACCGACTTTTCTAATGGCTTTTGAGATAACATCTTCTATGTCTTCTAATGACTTAGGGCCGCTTATTGTTGTATGCGACATAGGCACCTTCCTTTAAAATTTTTTATGCTGTTATCGAAATTATTCAATATAGTTACAATATTAACAACACTTTTTTACAAAAAAGTCTTTTACGCTCTTTAAAAAATCTTATTTTTTTAGATAGTTTCCGAAAATGTTAAAACATAGTAAGAATATTTCTCAAGTAATTATAAATTCCTGATACAGAATGGGAAGTTTCAGAAAAAAACTTGATAGCAAAACGCCCATTTTGTCATACTCCGAGCGATGAATGAGGAATATAAAAAACCTTTTGTGATTGCCGTCGGAGCAGGAAAAGGGGGGGTAGGAAAATCGGCAATGACCGTCCACCTCGCCTTGATGTTTTCAACCCTTGGATACAAAGTTGGAATCTTAGATGCCGATATCTACGGCCCCTCTATGAGCATCATGTTGCCCCCTGAAAAAAAGGACTCCAATGAGATTCCTCCCTTCGTTGTAAAAGGGATTAAAATAGTTTCTCTTGCTTATTTCTCTAAATGGAAAGATACACATGTCATTCGGGCTCCTATCGCTAACGCTCTTATTAAAAATTTTACACATCAGGTGGATTGGGGCGAAATTGATCTTCTCTTGATTGATTTACCTCCTGGCACTGGAGACATTCACATCACCCTCATGCAATCTCTTGCCATTACAGCGGCTTTAATCGTTACAACCCCTCAAAAAGTG
>CAZBHP010000065.1:0-8756 GCA_964491795.1 uncultured bacterium
TTGAAATAAGTGAAACAGATTATCTTAATTTCCTAGCGTTTTCACCCCTTCAAATTTTTTCTCCTGCAATTGGATTAATACCATTTTTAGAACACGATGATGCTAACAGAACCTTAATGGGTGCACATATGCAACGTCAGGCAGTACCTCTTCTTAAACCTGAAGCTCCTATCGTGGGAACAGGCGTTGAAAGAAGGGCGGCTAAAGACTCAGGTGCTGTGGTAATTGCTGAAGAAGACGGTACTATTGAGTATGTCGACGGTATCAAAATTGTGATTGCTGCAAAAGCCAATCCTTTGTCTAAGAAAGTCTATCAGTTAAAGAAATTCATACGTTCTAATGCAAGTACTTGTATAAATCAGACACCACTTGTAGAAGTGGGTGATGTGGTAGTTGCAGGAGATGTATTAGCAGATGGACCTTCTACAGATCGTGGTGAAGTTGCTCTTGGGAAAAACGTTCTGGTTGCATTCATGCCTTGGTGTGGATATAACTACGAAGATGCGATTATCATCTCTGAAGAACTCATCAAAGGAGATGCTTACACATCTCTTTACCTAGAAGAGTTTGATTTGACTGCTCGAGACACAAAACTCGGGACAGAAGAGATTACAAGAGATATTCCAAACGTATCGGAAGAAGCTCTTCGCAATCTTGGAGACGATGGAATCATCCGTATTGGCGCTGAAGTGAAACCAGGCGATATCCTCGTAGGTAAAATCACTCCAAAATCCGAAACAGAACTCTCGCCTGAAGAAAGGCTTTTACGTGCTATTTTCGGAGAGAAAGCAGCTGATGTGAAAGACGCCTCTTTAACAGCTCCTCCGGGAACTGAGGGGATTGTCATGGATGTGAAAGTCTTCTCACGTAGAGATCGTTTATCTAAGACAGATGATGAACTTGTAGAAGAGAAATCCAAAATTCAAGATATCCAAAAAGAGTTCAAAGAAAAAGAAATGGAACTCAGCATGGAACTTCACGAGCAACTGGGAGCTCTTCTTTTAGATCAACCAGCGCCTGAATCAATCATGCACAAAAAAACTGGTGATGTTCTTATCCGAGATGGAGAGGAAATTACTCAAGAGATGCTAGAAGTTCTCGAACAGGAAAGCTTAGAGAACCTCATCATCCCACAGATCGACACTTATGAGACGATGAAGGATATTTTACGAGCCCACCGCAGGTCTCTTGAAAGTCTTCAGATGCAATATAAGTCTGAGACAGAATACCTTAAAAAGGGGGATATTGAGCTAGAAAGCGGTGTCATCCGACAGGTAAAAGTCTACGTCGCAACGAAAAGAAAGCTCCAAGTCGGGGATAAAATGGCCGGTCGCCACGGGAACAAAGGGGTTGTTTCAAAACTCGTCCCTGAATGTGATATGCCGTTCCTTGCAAATGGGGAAACAATCCAAATTATCTTGAATCCTCTTGGGGTACCATCGAGGATGAACTTGGGACAGATGTTAGAAACCCACCTAGGGTTTGCTGCTAAAAAGTCAGGTATCTATGTGAAGAGCCCTGTCTTTGAAGGATTCCCAGAGAAAGAAATTTGGAATATGCTTGAAAGCGCTAACTTCCGTCGTGATGGAAAGATGTTCCTCTATGATGGTAGAACAGGTGAGCGTTTTGACAACCCAATCGTTGTTGGCTATATCTACATGTTGAAACTTTCACACCTTGTCGCAGATAAGATCCACGCTCGTGCGATTGGTCCTTATTCACTTGTTACTCAGCAGCCGCTGGGTGGTAAGGCGCAAATGGGTGGTCAGCGTTTTGGAGAGATGGAAGTTTGGGCTCTTGAAGCTTATGGAGCTGCTAACCTTCTCCAAGAGATGTTGACAGTGAAGTCAGATGACGTAGCTGGACGTACACGTATCTACGAATCCATTGTAAAAGGTGATAACTTGCTCAATGCAGGTACACCTGAATCGTTTAACGTACTTATTAAAGAAATGCAAGGTCTCTGTTTGGATGTGAGAGCATCAACAGCAGAAGATTAAAGGATGCTTTCCTTCTCCTCCCAAAGAGCGAGGAGAAGGAATTAACTTATTTAAGGTTAGGGAATGGAAGAAACACAACAAGAAGAAAGTTTTAAGCATGACTACTTTGAAAGTTTGTCGATCCGAATCGCATCAGACGAAGTGATTAGAGATGTCTGGTCTCGTGGAGAGGTAAAAAAGCCAGAAACGATTAACTACCGAACATTTAAGCCTGAAAAAGGCGGGCTTTTCTGCGAGAAGATTTTTGGTCCTACAAGAGACTGGGAATGCGCTTGTGGTAAATACAAAAAGATCAAGCACAAGGGTATTGTTTGCGATCGTTGCGGGGTAGAAGTTACCCTTTCTAAAGTAAGACGAGAGAGAATGGCGCATATTGAATTAGCCGTTCCTGTTGTCCATATTTGGTTTTTTAAGACGCAGCCATCCCGTATTGGAAATTTGCTTGGTATGTCTGCAAGCGATCTAGAGCGAGTCATCTACTACGAAGAGTATGTGGTGATTGACCCAGGTCGTACGACTTTAGAAAAGAAACAACTTCTCACTGACGGTGAACATAGAGAAGCTCAAGAAAAATGGGGCGTTGGTTCTTTTAAAGCAATGATGGGCGGTGAGGCAGTCAAAGCTCTTTTACAAGGAGAAAACCTTAAAGAGACGGTTGTCGATCTAAAAGACAAACTACGTAAGACAAAATCTCTCCAAGCGCGGATGAAAATTGCAAAAAGACTCAAAATTGTAGAGACTTTTGCAAGTTCTGAAAATACGCCTGATTGGATGATTATGTCCAATGTGCCTGTCACTCCTCCTGATTTAAGACCGCTTGTTCCTTTAGATGGAGGTCGTTTCGCAACTTCTGATCTTAACGATTTATATCGTCGAGTGATTAACAGAAACAACCGTTTAAAAGCTATTTTAAAGCTAAAAACTCCTGAAGTTATCATCCGCAATGAAAAGAGGATGCTTCAAGAGGCAGTTGATGCTTTATTTGACAACGGACGTCATGGCCACCCTGTAATGGGAGCAGGTAATAGACCTTTAAAATCTCTTTCAGAAATGTTGAAAGGAAAGCACGGTCGATTCCGTCAAAACCTGTTAGGAAAAAGGGTCGACTATTCAGGTCGTTCAGTTATCGTTGTAGGACCTGAGCTGAAGTTTAATCAGTGCGGATTCCCGAAAAAGATGGCTTTAGAGCTTTTTGAGCCTTTCATTGTGAAGAGACTCAAAGACTACGGCTATGTTTACACGATTCGCTCCGCTAAGAAAATGATTCAGCGCGAAGATCCCAAAGTTTGGGACGTTCTTGAAGAGATCATTAAAGGACACCCAGTTCTTCTTAACCGTGCGCCTACGTTGCACAGGTTAGGTCTCCAAGCGTTTGAGCCTGTACTTATTGAAGGAAAGGCGATCCGTATCCATCCTCTCGTCTGTACGGCGTTTAACGCTGACTTTGACGGTGACCAGATGGCTGTACACATCCCTCTCTCAATCGAGGCTCAGATCGAAGCAAAACTCCTTATGATGGCACCAGATAATATCTTCTTGCCATCTTCTGGAAAACCAGTTGCAATTCCGAGTCAGGACATGATTTTAGGACTCTACTACTTGATGTATGAGCCCCTAGATATGCCTGATAAAAAAGGCAAAACTAAAGTTTTCGCCTCTATGGAAGAAGTTCTTCTAGCGCTCGGAGCAGCTGGAAGCTACAACTGGCACCAGGGAAAAACTAAAGAAGGGGAGAGATCTGACGACATTGGTCGAGGTATTCCGATTCATGAAAAGATTGTTGTGCGTATTGACGGCAATTTGATTGAAACAACTCCGGGTCGTGTTCTTTTTAACACCATTGTTCCAAAAGAAATGGGTTTCCAAAACTATTCTTTACGTAAGAAAAAGTTAGGTGATCTCGTATTGCAAATTTACAAAACTGTAGGTTTGGAAAAAGCAGTACGCTTTTTGGATGACCTAAAAGACCTTGGTTTCGAGCAAGCTACTAAGTCTGGACTATCTATGGGTGTTGCTGACGTTATTATCCCAGAGGTAAAAGGAAAAGTAATTAAGGAAGCCAATGATAAACTCGCAATCGTTACAAAACAGTACGTAGACGGGGTGATCACAGAGGGAGAACGTAAATCGAAGATTATTTCGATTTGGACTGAAGCTACAGAGCTTCTCTCTGATGTTCTTTACAACTTGATTATGAAGCCTTCTGCAAAAGCCGAGCTCAATCCGCTTTACTTGATGATTGACTCTGGAGCGCGGGGAAATAAATCTCAGCTTCGTCAGCTTGGAGCGCTTCGTGGTCTTATGGCTAAGCCTTCAGGGGAAATTATTGAAAACCCGATCACTTCAAACTTCCGTGAGGGATTAAGTGTTCTTGAATACTTTATTTCTTCTCACGGTGCTCGTAAAGGTCTTGCCGATACAGCTCTTAAAACAGCTGACTCCGGTTACCTCACACGTAGACTTGTTGACGTTGCTCAAGATGTGCTTGTTAACGAAGAAGATTGTGGTACGCTCGGGGGTATTGATGTCTCTCCTATTAAGCAGGGACAAGAAGAGCTTCTTCCTTTAAGAGATCGTATCTTTGGGCGGGCTGTATGTGAAGATATCTATATGCCAGGCGATCATACGAAATTGATTGCTCATGCAGGGGATGTTCTCACTATCGAGCAGGCAGAAACCATTGATGATGCGGGGATTGAAAGCATTAGAATCCGTTCAACGCTTACTTGCGAAGCCGAGAGAGGAATTTGTGCGAAATGTTATGGGGTAAACCTTGCCAATGGGCGTAAAGTTGCGATGGGTGAAGCTGTCGGAATTATCGCCGCTCAATCGATTGGTGAACCTGGAACGCAGTTGACGATGAGAACGTTCCACTTGGGAGGTATTGCGTCTGCTAGCATCAATCCAGAACTTGAAAGTGATGCTGATGGTATCCTTGTTTACCAAGATATTCGTACTGTTCAAAATGAGAAAGGGGTTCACCTTGTTCTCAACAAGAATGGGCGTTTACACGTGGTCAAAGATGAAGGAAGACCTCTTGCAGAATACAAAAAGCTCCTTTCTACAAAATCGATCGAACCTATTCAGTCGTTTGCTGTAGAGCTTGGAACAGAGATCCTTTTAGAGGATGGCTGCCATGTGAAAAAAGGGCAAAAGATTGCAACTGTTGAGCAGCATAACTACCCAATCATTTGCGAAAAGGCGGGTTATGTTAAGTATGAAGATCTTGTAGAGGGAATTTCTACACAGAAGACGATCAACAAACAGACAGGTCAATCAGAGATTGTTGTGAAACAACACCGTGGCGAGTTGCACCCGCAAATCGTTATCTACGCTGATGCTCACAATGAAGAGCTAGTTGGTACCTACGCAATTCCTTCAGGAGCACACCTTTCTGTAGAAGAAGGGACATATGTTGCTGCTGGAACACAGCTTGCTCGTTTGCCTAAAGGCGCTGTCAAGACCAAGGATATTACTGGTGGTCTACCGCGTGTTGCTGAGCTTTTTGAAGCACGTAAGCCAAAAGATGCCGCAGAGATTGCGAAGATCGATGGCGTTGTAGACTTTAAAGGAGTCCAAAAGAACAAGCGTATCGTTTCTGTCCGTGATGAAGAGACTGGTATGGAAGAGGAGCATCTTATCCCTCTTACAAAACACCTTATCGTACAGCGTGGCGACCGTGTAGAGAAAGGACAGCAGATCACAGAAGGACTTGTTAAACCACAAGAAATTCTAGAAATTTGCGGTGTCCGCGAGCTACAAAAATATCTTGTAAATCAAGTTCAGGAAGTCTATCGCCTACAAGGGGTAGATATTAATGACAAGCATATCGAGATTATCGTTCGTCAGATGTTACAAAAAGTACGCGTAACAGATCCAGGTGATACTGTGTTCCTCTATGGGGAAGATATAGACAAGAAGGCGTTTCACCAACAGAACCGCAAAGTGCTCGAAGAAGGTGGAAGACCTGCGCAAGCAACCTCTGTTCTCCTCGGGATTACTAAAGCATCTCTTGGGACAGAGTCTTACTTCTCTGCAGCTTCTTTCCAAGAGACAACGCGTGTTCTTACAGACGCTGCCTGTGAAGGAAAAGTGGATTACCTCCTCGATTTCAAATCAAATATTATTACAGGTCAGCAAATGCCTTCCGGTACCGGGCACCCCCGTTATTTCCGCAGGCTCAAGAAGAATGTGCGTAAAGGCCAAGAAGAGTTCCTTGAGTTCGACTTTATCAGCGAACCTGAGAATTCAGTCTTTGCTTCTGTTTAAGCAAAATATTACAGGGAGAGGAACGCCTCTCCCTGGTTTTTTTAGGCTGTTTTGTTGCAGTTTTTTTTCTGAAATGCTGCTAGTTGTCTTAAATCGACATAAGCGTACATACAGAGAGCGTAAACTACGATAAAAAGAAAAGAGCCATCAGCGATTTTATACTGAGCTACAATCACCCGTCCTAAATCTGTAGAGGCTTGAATCCTTTGCTCTTTAGAAAGTTTTTTCAAATCATTGATATTTAGTCCACAAATCCCTTGGACTAAAGAAGGTCCAATCGCACTGTTTCTTTCAACAAGCAGTCCCAGGCTATAATTAATTAAATCGTTTAACGTTACTGGGTTTCCTAATCTTTTTGCTGGTTTTGGTTTTTCGCAGGACATAAAAACTCCTATGTTTTATTTAAATTTATGCTTTAATTATACCCCTCTGCACCCTTTGCTTCTTAACCGACTAAAGCTTTTAAACTATACCGAAGGAAGACCCCTTTTCTAAAAGTAAACTTTGAGTATAAAATGGCTTTGTATCATGATGTACTAAAGGAAACCCAAGAATCGGTTTTTTGACAAAAGCAAAACTTACAATTTGTGCCAGATGAAATCGGCGCTAAAGCGAGCTACTATGGGAAATAAGGCGAGTTGAAGCGGGAGCAAATTTTAAGATTTTGATGCAGTCAAAAACTGCTTCTTGGGTTTACTTCAGTATAAGTGATAAGGGAGACAACGGTGGCCAAAATTATGAACATGTGGAGATGGATATTGGTTTTGAGCATAGGCTCTTTGTCTGCCGCCGATCCTCAGGCCCCCAAACCTAAGTCGAATCCAGAAGATTTCTCGGGAGAGCTCGGTGATAGTGGCGATGAGGTATTAGATGGCCTTGGGATACACGGGACTGGGGTTTTTCTTGAAAAAGAAAAACAGTCAAATCCAGAAGAAGATAAACGGGTGGAGCTATTCATTCAGGGGGCTTTTTGTATGGTGACGTTTCTCCTTTTTACAGCAGGGTATATAGGGACAAAATCGCACAAAGGTTCTAGAGTGCACGGAGTAGGAGGAATAGGAGAAAATGGGAGATTCTGTGGGAGACCATAAAGATAAACTTAAAGGACTTAAAGAATATACAGTTATTGTTGCAGATAGTGGTGATCTGGAAGCTATAAAACTACACAAACCACAAGATGCGACAACAAACCCGTCTCTTTTGTTAAAAGCTGCTCAAATGCCCCAATATGCTCCTTTTATTAAAGATGCAATTACCTGGGCTCAAAACCACGCCTCGAAGAAAGAAGATCTCATCAATAAAGCTATTGTGAAACTTTTTGTGAATTTCGGCGCCGAAATCCTTAAAATTATCCCAGGAAGAGTCTCTACTGAAGTCGATGCGCGCCTCTCTTTCGATATTGAAGGCAGCATCAAAAGAGCAAGAGAGTATATCGCCCTTTATGAAGAGAAAGGGTTTGGTAGAGAAAGAGTTTTAGTTAAGCTTGCCTCTACATGGGAAGGGATAAAAGCGGCCGAAGAGCTTGAAAAAGAAGGGATTCATTGCAATATGACCCTCCTTTTTAATCTTGCTCAAGCAATTGCTGCAGCTGAAGCAAAGGTCACCCTTATTTCCCCATTTGTCGGTCGTATTTTCGACTGGCAAAAGAAGAAAGAGGGGCGCGAAGATATTCCTGTGGAAGAAGATATGGGTGTTAAATCGGTTACCCAAATTTTCCATTACTATAAAAAATTTGGGTATAAGACCCAAATTATGGGGGCCTCTTTTAGAAATCCTCAAGAGATTTTAGAGCTTGCAGGGTGTGATTTTCTAACCATTGCTCCTTCTCTTTTAGACGAGCTTGCTAAAATGGATGGGAAAACGGAGAGAAAACTCGATGCTAAATCTTCGCCTAAAGAACCGATTGAAAAAATCCACATGGATGAAAAGACTTTCCTTTGGAAAATGTGCGAGGATGAGATGGCATCGGATAAGCTTTTTGAGGGGATACGAAACTTTGCCAAAGATACGATCAAATTGGAGTCGTATTTAAAGGAGAAGTTTTTCCAAGGAAAGGTCGATCTCTCTCATTCTAAAGTAATGTAAGCGATCTTTTTTATCTTTATTGGGTGGTATTAGAGCCAAAGAGAGAGTTAGAGTTTTGGCTAGTGCCAGAGGAAGAGGTAGTTGATGGTTCATTTGGTATCACAAGTGAAGTGATCACGATGCCACAAAAGAAAAGAAAGCCCCATAAATACATTCCGCATGCAACTTTTTTCTGATTACTATCCGTGTTGTCATAGGTGTAATCATCTTGTCTACAAGGGTTTCGAAGTAAATTATCATAGGCGTAACTCTTCGTAGAAAAAAGAGCAGATGAGAAAAATAAAAGAGAAAGTAAAGTTTGTCGCATAGCCTCTTTATCGCAGCTTGCCCATTTTTTTGCAATATAGTCTTTAAACCCGGTTGGCTACTTATTTCATCCACTAGGCGGCTCTCTGACGGATG
>CAZBHP010000066.1:0-8729 GCA_964491795.1 uncultured bacterium
AGGAGGTTTTTTATATGGAAGATACCTCGACCGTTTAAGCAATCACCTTATTATCTCACGATTAGCTGCTCTTGGAATCCCTTTATGGTCATTTCTTTGCTTAATTGAAGACATCCATTACATCGTGTGGCATCTTCTTTTTGCCCTCTTCTCTTTTTTAACGCGAAAGCGATCCATTTATGCTCTAAACCATACTGTAAAGTTTCTAGTTGTTGTAGAAATAGCGACCCATATTTTAGCGATTTTTTTTGCCGGTTTTATAGCCCTTTATTCTCCATCTCGTGCGCGGAAATTCTTACCTACAGATCAAACTTTTCTAGAACAAGGAAAAGGGGTAATGACTCCTCAAGAAGCAGCTATTTTGTATGGCTTACTCTATCGAGTAGATGATCTTTTTAGCAAACACGGTATTAAGTATGCTATCATCGCTGGCACTCTACTTGGAAAAGAGCGTCATGATGGAATCATTCCCTGGGATGATGATGCTGATCTTTTGCTATTGGACTCAGATGAATTCAAGTTTCTCCATTTACAAAAAGAACTCGAAAAATACCGGATAGGTATTCGCTCTTTTTCTATAGGTGGAAAAAAACATCTTACAGGCTACAAAATTTTTTATAAAAATGAAAAAAAGAATCATGAGCCTCACCATCCTTTTATCGATCTTTTCATAGGTCAAAAAAGGGGAAACAAAATTGAGTATCGGGATCCTTGGAGTAGACTTAGTTTCCCTGGAGAATACTATACCGACCAAGAATGGGATCAGTTAACAAAGGTCCAATTTGGGCCAATCCATCTCTCTGGATTAAAAGATGGGAGCTCTTATGTGCATCGTAGTTTCGGGAAAAACTCTATGGAGTATGGATTTAGCCATTTCAACCATAAAAAAAACCGCATAAAACTCCCCAAAAAATACTTCCTCGAAAAAAATTACCGAACAGAATCAGGCGAGCTCAAATGCAAACCGATTGCCTATGACGAAGAGGTGTTTAAAAAGTTTATCGAGGAAACAGAATCTTAAGATGTCTCTTTTTCGAGGAGCTTCTCCCAGCCTAAATCTATCTGCAGTGGTGATTGTCCGCTTCTATATTTTGACAAAATGTGATGATGTACACTCTCTAACTTTAGGCTAACTACCAAGCCTACTCTATCTGCAAAAGCCGGTCTTTCTTCCGCGTCAAAATCCTCGATGGCTTTTGGAACTCTCTCAAACATATGCTTCTTTACAATCCCTTTTATGTGGTCTATGGTAATTCTGTGCTGTCGCATGCTTTGAACCCTTGCTTGGATCAGGTCTGGCAGCAAGCCTTCAACTATGTGTACAAAGCCTGGAGTAGTTGCTTTTTCCTTAAACATAAGAGTTAGTAATGTTGAACGATTCTTTATTACCTCTATTGAAACTTTCTGAAGAATCTCCGAATCTTCTAGTCTTACTCCTCCAGGAGTCAAACCACCACGATGCTTAGTACATAGAGTTACCAAAGCGGCACGTTTCTCATGGAGAGATGTTGCTCCACATATCGTATATATTAAGCGCTCATCAGGATTTAAGTCCTCTAGAGACGGTGTTGGAGCTTCTTCCATTTTAGCCAACACCTCTCTTTCTGCAATTTCCCTAAGTTCATCTTCCGAAAGTGAGGGATAAAAAAGTTCAGCATCGTCTATCTTACTGTTGCTGGTAGGATGTAGTCGATACCCCTGTGTTTCCCGTCCACCTTTAGGATTCTCCCAACTATAGCTTAGAACCACTATTGCTATAGTAGTTATAGAATGAACAAAAATGGGGTTTACCCCTCTTGGATCTCCTAGACCTTCTAAAGCCCCTCCTCTTGCCCCACAAGCCTCCACTGCTCTTTCGACGTGCCTTATAGCTCCTTCGGGAATCATACGTGCAGTTAAGTCAGATATAGCGGCCATACAAACCTCCTAAAATGGCATTTTACATGAGTTAGAAAAGCAGAAAGAATACCCTCGACACCTAGATAAAATATAGAAAAAAAAGAAACCTTTTAGTTGTATAGCGAACGTATTAAATTTTCTATAGGAGGTTTGATATTAACGGTAAAAACGATAAAGGAAACCGATAGGTGCCATCTCCGCATCATTTGAGGCGCGCTTAAGAAGCGCTCCCCAAATGTTAATTCCAAGCGAAGCATTGGCCCTTAGAGTTAGTTTTGTCCCTGCAACGAAGTGGAAGGGACAACCTAAGGCGAGATATCGGAAAGAGAAATCGCTTTTTATCGCGAGGAATCTGTATTTCCTACGTGACGAGAGAAACAAGCTTCGGCTTTTGCCGTAGCTTGTGTTAAAAAGGGATTTATCGAACCGAGATTTCGCTTAAAGCGGGAGTGCAGAGGGGCTATGCGGGACCGCAGCCCCTTTGCTATTTAAGAACTCTTCTTGCATAAGTTTAATAAAGCGAATAACCTCTAAAAACCCTATAAACTATAGAAATATGTAAGGCTAGCCTTACATGTTGAAAACTACCAATAAACTAGTAATTCATGTAGAACTTGTTTTTGGCAAGCTCGAGGAGAGCAGCAACACAGGCGGGTGCATCTTCGCCTTGCGCTTCGATCCGAATTTTAGCACCGCGAGCAGCTGCTAGCATAAGAATGCCAAGAAGAGACTTGGCATTTACGGAGAGGTCTTGATAATGCAGGGTGATCTGCGCCTTAAAAGAAGAGACGCATTTTACAAGCTCTGTTGCAGGACGAGTGTGTAGCCCCTTTTCATTGAGGACCACAAAAACGTCTTTGATCTTTTCTTTTTCTTTCTGCATCGCAAATGGAGGCTCAAGGTATCTGGCCTGATACCTTTTTACCTGGAACTTCGAATTTTCGACAATTCTTTTTCAAACTTTTTTGTCAGCTCTTCGAAAGTCGCTATACAGTGTGCGACAACTTGCTTGCTCTCTAGGTCAAGCCCGGCTTTTCGCAAAAGTGCAATAGGATAATCGCTTCCCCCTGATTTAAGAAGAGCTAAATAGGCTTCTTTATTGCCCTCTTTCAATCTTTGCGCAAAGGTAATAGCTGCCGCAATACCAGTTGCGTATTGATAGACGTAGAAATTATAGTAAAAATGGGGAATGCGTAAGTATTCGCTCTTGAGAGGCTCATCAATTATAAGAGTCGGGCCATAGTATTTTGCATGCAGATCGGTGTAGACCTCCTTGAAAAGACTAGGTGTTAAAGGCTGCTCCTCTTCTACAAGTTGATGGATTTTATATTCGAAAGCAGCGAATAAGGTCTGTCTAAAGAAAGTATTTCTAATCCCATCAATCTGTGTCTGAAGAAGGTAAAGACGCTTTTCCACCCCTTCTTCTTTTTGAAGGAGATAATCACAAGTCAACTGCTCATGGACCGTGGAGGCAATCTCTGCAAGGAAGATCGGATACCTCGCCTCATGCCACTTTTGATTCTTATTACTTAAATAGGTGTGCATACTATGCCCTGCCTCATGAGCAAGGGTTAAAAGATCTTGGAGTGTCCCTTGGAAATTCATCAAGATATACGGCATACTGTCATAACAACCACTTGAGTAAGCGCCGCTTCTTTTACCTTTATTTTCATACACATCTACCCAGCGATCTTCTAATAAACCTTTTCTTAAGATCTCCTGATACTCTTTTCCGAGAGGCGCAACGGCTGCAATCACAATTTCACAGGCCTCTTGAAAAGTAAATGTCCAATCGACATCAGGAATGAGCGCAACACTCATATCCCAAGGATGAAACTCATCGAGATCAAGTGCTTCTTTACGGAGCGCAATGTAAGCATGAAGCGCCTCGGCTTTCTCTTCAACCGCAGCTAACAAGTTAGTATAAACTGTCTTGGGGATCTGGTTACCAAGCAAGCTTGCTTCTAAACAAGAGGGGTAAGAGCGGGCTTTTTTCTGAAAAAGATGGGACTGCAATTCTCCATTAATTAATTCCCCGAGCGTATTTTCAAAACCGTGAAACGCATTTTGCATCGCTCGAAACGCATTTTCACGCAATGTTCGATCAAAACTTTTCATGTAGACTTGGTAGAGTCCGTGAGTTAAAGGGTGCTTCTCCCCTTGGCTATCTTCTACAGAAGAAAAAACAACATCTGCATTATTAAAAGCTTTAAAAGCCTCCTCCGGTGCTCTTTGCACACGGCTTGCATAAGACATAAGCTTTTCACCCTCTTCAGAGAGGACATAAGCTTTTTGATCTACAAGACGCTCTATAAAAAAGTGGTAATCTTTTAAAACTGGACTTTCAAGACACTCTTTTAAAAAAGCTTCACTAAAACCAAGAATCTTAGGCTCTATCCAAGAAGTTGCTTCTTGATAACTTTGAACAAGAGAAAGGGCCGTGACAAAAGCGTTTTTAGCTGCAAGATTTGTGATCTCCTGGTCTAACATAAGATGGACATAAGTAAAAAGCTTATCAAGTTTTCTAGAGATCGCAAAATGGACTTCAATCAACTGTTTAATTTTTTCCACATGCGGAGCAAAACTCCCTTTCAAACCTTCGAGTTCTTTCCATCCCCCTTTTGCTAAAGAAGAGAGTTCTTCAAAATCTTTTTGCCAAGCCTCAGGGCTTTTATAAAGCGGTTCCAAATTCCATGTTGCATCTTTTTCAATTTCACTGCGTGTTTTCATATAGCCTCATATCCTTTCTTGTTTTCATCAGCTTAATAAATCGTTGCTTTTTTTCTCTATACTGGAATAATTCTAGGGTATGGGTTTTAACCGATTTGATGGAATTATCTATCTCAATTTGGCGCACCGAGAAGATCGGAAAAAAGAATTACTTGCTGAACTTGAAAAACTCAACGTCTCTCCAGATAAAATCCATCGGATTGAACCTGTTCACGATGTCTTAAATGGCCATCGCGGCTGCGCCCTGGCCCATGCAACTGCACTTCGCTATGCCATAGACCACAAGTGGAACAACGTTCTTATCCTGGAAGATGATTTTACCACCTCAAAAACAGAAAAAGAGGTTTCTACCATTTTGTCCTGTTTTGATGTTCTCGAAAACCAATTTGATGTTCTTCTCCTGGGCGGAAACATCATGGACTATGAGCCGACCGCTCTCCCCTCTATTTTCCGCGTCCTCTCCTCCCAATGTGCCCATGCCTACGTAGTAAATAAACATTATTTTACAACTCTCATGACCCTTTTTTACTATTGCTACCAACAAATGCTTGAAGAGCCTTTCTTTACTGAGTCCCTTCCTAACGCTATAGATCAAAAGTGGAAGTGTCTGATGGTCCAAGATCGTTGGTATATGAGCGAAATTTTTGCCCAGCAAAGAAATTCTTTTAGCGACATCATTTTCACCGATAGAGACCGCAAGCACCAAGAGACCTTCGATTAACGGCTTAAAAATTTTTCTACATTTTTAGCGCTAGCTTTATTCAATTGCTAAAAGCTTGCAAAGAAATTCCCTTTTCCTCTATGATATTGGTATCTTAAGCGTAAAATTAACCCCTTTTTAAGGAGAAATATGACAACAAATACCAACACAAAAGTTCGTCCCCTCGCTGACCGCGTTTTGCTAAAACGAATGAAACAAGAAGAGACTAGCTACGGCGGCATCCTTCTTCCTGAAACAGCCAAACAAAAGCAAGAGATGGGTGAAGTAATTGCTGTAGGTCCCGGTAAAAAAGACCGTGATGGCAAAATGATCGAAGTTGCTGTTAAGCCTGGCGATAAAGTTCTATGGGACAAATACTCTGCCCAAGAGATTTCACTTGAAGAAGAAGAATTTGTGATTGTTAAATCTGACGATCTCATCGCTATTATCCAATAATGTAAAAAGAAAATTTTAGGAGAAAATAGACCATGGCAGCAAAAGATATTAAATTTAAAGAAGAAGCTCGTCAGAAGATTAAGAAAGGGGTGCAAACACTTGCAGCCGCTGTAAAAGTAACTCTCGGTCCTAAAGGACGTAACGTTGTTATTGATAAATCCTACGGCTCTCCCCACATCACAAAAGACGGCGTGACTGTTGCAAAAGAGATTGAGCTCGAAGATAAGTACGAAAATATTGGCGCTCAAGTTGTTAAGGAAGTAGCAAGCAAAACTGCTGACAAAGCAGGTGATGGAACAACAACAGCTACTGTTCTTGCAGAAGCAATCTTTTTAGAAGGGCTAAAGTGCCTCTCATCTGGCGCAAACCCAATCCTCCTTAAAAGAGGGATCGATAAGGCGACACAAAAAGTTGTGGAAGAGCTCAAAAAGAAGAGCAAGCCTATCAAAAACCGTAAAGAAATTGCCCAGGTAGCAACGATCTCTGCAAACAACGACCAAGAAATTGGCGATTTGATTGCAACTGCAATGGACAAAGTCGGTAAAGATGGCGTTGTGACTGTTGAAGAAGGTAAAACTCTTGAAACAGAACTCGAAGTGGTAGAAGGGATGAACTTTGACCGCGGTTACACAAACCCTTATTTCATTACCGATGTTGATAAGCAAGAAGCGATTATGGAAGATGCTCTTGTTCTCGTTTACGAGAAAAAAATCTCTTCTATGAAAGAACTTCTCCCTCTTCTTAAGTCTGTAGTAGAAAATGGCAAAGGCCTCTTTATTATCGCAGAAGATATCGAAGGTGAAGCTCTTGCAACTCTAGTTGTTAACAGAATCCGTGCAGGTCTTAAAGTGTGCGCAGTAAAAGCTCCTGGATTCGGCGATCGCCGTAAAGAGATGCTCCGTGATATCGCAATCCTTACAGGGGGCGAGGTTATCACAGAAGATCTCGGGCATAAGCTTGAGAACACAACACTTGATCAACTCGGTAGCGCTAAGAAGATCATCGTCAAAAAAGACGACACTACGATCATTGGCGGCAAAGGCGAGCAGAAAGAGATTTCAGCCCGTAAAGAGCAGATCAAAAAACAGATCGAAGACACTACTTCTGAATACGACAGAGAAAAACTTCAAGAGAGACTTGCAAAACTCTCTGGCGGCGTAGCTGTAATCAACGTAGGTGCAGCAACTGAAGTTGAAATGAAAGAGAAAAAAGACCGTGTAGATGATGCATTGAATGCAACTAAAGCAGCTGTTGAAGAAGGAATTCTTCCTGGCGGCGGCTCTGCATTGATCCACTGCATGAGTAGTTTAGATTCTCTAGTCTCTTCTCTAACAAACGAAGATGAGAAAATGGGAGCTCAATTAATTAAAAGAGCCCTCTCTGCCCCTCTTCGTCAAATTGCATTCAATGCTGGGGAAGAATCTTCTGTTGTCTTTTTTAACATTGCCAATGGCAACGACAGTTATGGCTGGGATGCCCTTAGCGGTAAGTACGTAGACATGGTGGAAGCAGGAATTATCGATCCTACGAAAGTGGTTCGTTCTGCTCTTCAAAATGCTGCATCAGTTGCATCGCTTCTCCTTACTACAGAAGCTGTTGTAACTGAATTACCACAAGAAAAAGAGACACCAGCAGCATCCGCTCCTGCAGGAATGGATTACTAGTTTTTCTTTGCGTTAAATAGAGCCTCTTCTTAAGTGTAAATTTATGAAGAGGCTTTTTTTTGGACTGATTGCCCTAGTTTTGCTCCTCGGAGTCCTCTTAGGGATCACCTATGTTTTTTCCGCCATCCTCCTCTCTAGAGGCATGACAAAACAACTCGGCACCAAAGTCTCTGTCTCTCAAGCAACCTTTGGGCTAAATCGCATCTCTATCCGCAATATCACTGTATCTTCTCCTAAAGGTAAAATCCCAGCATTAACTGTTGAGCATGCCTATCTTCAAGCCCCCTTGTCGACCTACTTCAAACATGTCAGTTATATCGAAAAAGTAGAGATAGACGACAGCATTTTGACAATCATCTTCAACCCGTTAAAGACATCCAGCAACTGGGATGAGATCACAAAGCGAATGAATAAGGCGAATGAGAAATCAAAAAAGAAAAAGTATGCCATGATCTCTTTTTTGGAATTTAATCGACTTACAATCCGTGTCTTGATTCCAGGGCTGCCTGCCCAAGAAACGATTGTTCCCTATCTTGCTTTTCGGGATGTGAAATCAAATGAAGGAGCAGTAACTCAGAAGATTACCCAAATTGTTGTGCAACAGATGCTCTTTAATGCCAAAAACTTACTGAATCTTCCTCTCCCTATCCCAGATCCTACAAAGAATCTTTTTAAAAACCTTCTGCCTTAGTCTTTTAAAACCCTTTAAGAATAGTCTTAGATTCAATAATAGAGGCCATGGGGATTAAGCCTTTATAGAGGAAAAAGAATTTCTCTTCACCCTCTTTATCTGCTTTGTATACCCATTTCCCTTCTATTTTGTCGGTTGCAACTTTAAGGATCACATACACATGGTCAAAGTCTTCCTCTTGACCAATTTCCTTCAACTGCTCTTCTTTCCAAAAGTGGACATATTCTTTTGCTGGAAAAGATCTGTCGTTTTTACTCTCTTGCCAAGTCTTAGAAGAAACAATGAGATAAAGATGCGATGGAAGCTTAAAAGCCTCCCCTGTTCGAGCATCCATTTTTTTCTCAGACTTCTTCTCACTTTTTTTCTTTAGCGTCGGCATTGATTCAGGAGTCGCTTTCCTAAAATCAAACTTCTTTCTTTCTCCGCTAGCTACCCCTTCTTCAAGAGTTCTCCTCTTTTCAAAGGTGGCTTTCCTGGGCTCAAAGGAGATCTCTTTCTCAATTGGACCTCTCACTCTTTCAAGTCGGGATTTCCCTGCATGCCAGAGACTAATGCTTTGAAGAACTATAACTATAGATGATATTGCTAA
>CAZBHP010000067.1:0-5489 GCA_964491795.1 uncultured bacterium
TCTGAAGAAGGAGGAATTCTTCTGACTCCGTAAGGATTATTGGATTGATTGGCCGCTGTAATCCCACCCCTGAAGGGATGGGATTACAGCTTGGCAGTCATTCACCAATCATTTTACGATATCTTTTGATCATATCACCGATTTCTTTGATGAACCTCTTTTGCAGGGTTTCGTCATCAGGAAAAGCCTTACGAGCTAGTTCTTCGAGACTTCCACCTCTTTGCACATATTCTATTGTTTTATCCGTTAGAGGTTTTCCTGTTTCCCTAAGCTTACGGTCTAATCTTTTGTTTGCAGCCTCTAGAGAATGTTTAGCAGTTTCTACCTCTGTTTCTAAACGTCCTTGTCTTCGAGGAGTCAGAGATCCCTCTTCAGTCTTTTGTCTTAATTGTTTTGTTAGGTCTACAAACCTTCGTTCAGCTGCATTAGCTTTTTTTATCTCAACATCTAGAACTTTTTGTATCTCAAGTATAGCTGCTTCTGCTATATCTATTTTTTCTATAACTATTGACATTATAATAAACTCTTTTATATGCTATTAATTTTTTATATTATTTTACACTCAAAGTAATTAAAAGAATCTCCTAAACTTTTACCAAGCAAGACCGCATACGCGAAAGATCCTCTCTCATGTTCTCTTGATCTTGAGGCACAGTAGAAACTCTACCTACTAACTCATCTATATCTCCACCTGCCTTCAGATAAAGGACTGTTTTTTCATCGATAGGCTTAATTCTGCACAGTTTTGTAGCTTCTAAATTTCTTTGAAGAACCCGTCTCATGATTAAAGCAACCTGATAAAAAACCGTCCTATCTTCAGATAACTCCCCTCGAGAAGCCATCTCTTTATTTTCTTGTGCAATCAACTTAACACGAGAGGCAGCTCCTAAAAAAACTTCTTCGGCTTGAATAATGGGCTTATACAAATCAACGATTTCATTTTGAACATCTCTTAAGAGAACACTTGCAATAGTGGCCACGCTAAAATCCTTTTTTTGGTGAAAATTTTTATCTATTGGGAAAGAGCAACAAGATTTTTCTTAGGCTCTGAAAGCTTTAGATCTAGTCTTTGTAAAATATGCTGTAAAAGCTCAATACGCAGCTCATCAGTTGCCCGAAGAACGGGAATAATTGGCTGTAAATAAGACTCGTTTGCATCTAAAAGCTCGGGAGCCCACTCAAAATGGATACCACTTAAGATTGCTTTTCCCTTTCCTACTTGACACTCTACGATCGCGGCAGGCTTTTCTTCAAAATCATAAGTGGCAAGAACGGTCGTATTAGGAGCTTTTGTAGCATCTACAAAATAGCCCCCTCCATTGCAATAGAGGGTAAAAACGGCCCCTTTGATAAAACGTTCTTCCCTCTCCCATATGATTTTGGCAGCCCTTGCTCCACTTCTAGTTACATAGTCGTAAGGGGCAAGAAGTGGTCCGCGGACGATGCCAGGGAAAAAGGCAAGCTCTCTCTCTCCTTGAACCTCTATCGACGTCCCTTTTGAGAAGTCGATCTGGTTACCACTATAATAGCTACCCGCACAGAAACCTAAAAAAGCACCTCCATTTTCCACATAAGAGCGTAGCTTTTGATTCCCCACCCCGTTGAGAGCTTTGGCATAAGGCATATCTGCACCGCCTGGAAGGATAAATAAAGCTGTCTCTTCTTCCCAGGCATGATTAATTAGCTCTTGGGGAGTCATATGTCTAATTGTATAACTCGGGAGCAGCGGCTCTATCGTATAAGCAATCTGCGTTAAACTTTTTTTAGAAGCTCCAGGGCCTGCATAAATATAAACTACATTGCGGGTGGCCGCGCTTAGCGATATCAAAGAGAATAGGAATACAAAGATTGCTTTCAAAAGCATACCGAAGACCTATAAGATATGCGGAAGGGGGGACTTGAACCCCCACAGGATTTCTCCCACTACCACCTCAAAGTAGCGCGTCTACCATTCCGCCACTTCCGCATTTTTGGAAAAGGTACTATAATAAGAATCTTCCTAAAAAGAATCAAGAATGAAAACGATTTCTATTTTTCTCATCCATCTTTATCGCTTATGCATACGCCCTCTCATTGGGGAATACTGCCGTTTTTACCCTACTTGCTCTCACTACGCTCTTACTTCTCTAAAGCGTCATGGGTTTTGGAAAGGATGGTATCTGACTGCAAAGCGGCTGTTAAAATGCGGTCCCTGGCATGCGGGCGGGGTAGATTTACCTAAGGAATAAAAAGAATTTGTCCAGGGCGTAGCCTATCTGATTCTAGCTGATTTGTGTGTCTTAATTCTTCCACAGTAACATGATGCTTGCGAGAAATCTTCCATAAGCTATCCCCTTCTTCGACGACAATTTTTTTAGAGGGGGCTTTAGAAAGTGGTTTTTTCTCAACCTTCGATACTAAAACAGGAGGAGAGGGAGCTTGCACGGGAGAAACTTCTTCCACAAAACTTGGAATAAACCTTTGCAAAGCCACTGTATGATTGTAGGGCTCTGGTGGTGCCGATCCGGAAAAGGCATACAATTTTAAAGCTGCTTGCTTACGCAGTGCATCAGAGCGTACACTTGCTAAAAGAGTTTTTAAAAGTAGATTTATGTGGGGGGTGTTTTCCTCTAAAAGGCTTACCAAGCGAGTTAACAGGGTGTCATCAACGCTGCGTAAAACGTAGTCAGAGTCAACTCTTAACCAAAAAAGAACCGCCCTTTTTGAGCCCATCTCTACAGATTTTTGCAAAAAAGCTCGCATGGTTTCTATTGTGGGGGCTTTTCCGGTAAAAGGGGAAATGACCTCCCACGAAGATTCTAAAAGAAGCGCTAACGCCTCCCCTTGAGTTAAGCGCTCTTCTCCTCGAGTTAACATCGTATAGAGAGCATAAAAATCGCCAGTTGCAAAAAAGGCGGCCTGCAAAGAACTAGGAGCTGATGCCCCTTGTTTTTTCAGCTCGAGAAAAAGGCCTTCGGAAGAGAGAGGCCATCTCTCTTCTGAAATATACTGAGTAATCATTTGAAAATGGCGCTCTTCAAGCCCTGGAAAAGCCAGAAGCTCAAAAATCTCCCCCCCTTCTCTATGGATGAAGGCAAGCCTTCTTTTAGAGAGCTTCACCCCAGAAAGTGCCTTCTCTAAAGCAAAGTAATGATAATTTACAAGACATGCCAGGGCTAAGTCACGTTTACGATATCCATCTTGCAACAAAGTAGGGTCGTAAAGCTCGCTGACAAGATCGGTAAACCCAGAGGAGAAATACCGTAAAAGCACTTCTGCATTGGTCTCTTTAAGAAGTTTCACCTCTTTTACGGGGATGAGCCCCTCTTTTTTTTCTTTAGAAGCAAAAAATAAAGCCAATGCAAGCCCAATATTCACCGCTACGCTACATAAAATAATGTGCGTTAACAGGCGGATTTTTTTAATCCACGGGTTCTCAAAAGGCTCCATTTCCATTCTTATAGATTGTTCAAAAAATCAAGATGGGTGTCAACACACTTATATATCGTGATTAAAAGAACCTCCTTCTGAAGAAGGAGATTCTTTTAATGGGTTGGCCACTTTACTTATACCAATTCTCAAAAATAACTTCATATTTCAGCTTGGCAGTCGTTCAAAAAACCGGTTTTTGCTTTCACTTTAGTAAAAAGAATAGTATTCTGGTGCCATGAAAGTACCCCTCTCTTGGTTAAAGAAATACTTGCCTTTTGCGCTCAATCCCGAAACGGTTGCAGATTTTTTGACACTGTCGGGCCTGGAGGTGGAGAAAATCGACAATGGGGAAGATGATCTTGTTTTTACTGTTGCTCTTACCCCGGACCTTGGCCATTGCCGTAGTATCCTAGGGATCGCGCGTGAGCTCGCCCCGCATTTGCATGAAACGATTCGCCATCCGAAAGTAAACCTGAAAGAAGATCCCGATAACAACGTCTCTAGCAAAATTACTATCTCTAACGAAGATTTTGAGGCCTGTCCACATTACTGCGTACGCATGCTTCAGGGGGTAGAAGTAGGGCCATCTCCTGCTTGGCTAGTAAACGCCCTTAAAGATGCAGGCTATCAATCGGTTAACAACGTCGTTGACATCACAAATTTTGTGATGCTTGAAACTGGCCAACCCCTCCATGCTTTTGATTACGATAAGATTAGACATAAGAGCCTTGTGATACGAAAAGCTTCAAAAGAAGAGGCACTTGAAACTTTAGATGGGATAGAGCGCACTATCCCAGAAGGGACTCTTCTTATCTACGATCAGAAAACTCCCCTTGCGATCGCAGGAGTTTTAGGCGGGCTAGAAAGTGGAATCCACACATCGACTCATACAATTGTGTTAGAAGCAGCGCAATTCTCCCCTTCTATCGTACGCAAAGGATCTAAAAAATTGGGGATTCGTACAGAATCTTCTGCCCGTTTCGAATATGGAATCGATCCTGCTGGCATTAAAAACGCTTTAAATCGCGCAACCTCTCTGATTGCAGAATGTGCGGGAGGACGGGTTCTTAAGGGGACTCTTGAACAGTCTTTAAAACCTTATATGCCCCGTTTTATCTCTATAGGACTCACTAAAATTAATAAGATTCTCGGGCTCCGGATTAGCTTTAGCGAAATAGAATCTCTTTTTACAAGACTCTCTTTCTCTTTTACCTCTGATGGCCTAGACCTTTTCCACGTCAAAGTCCCAAGCTACCGAAACGATCTACAAAGTGAAGTCGATCTCATCTCTGAAGTTGCAAAGCTTTATGGACTCAATAATATTGAGCGTTCTCCTCACCGAACCTTCCATGCAAATACCCCTGATCATCCTCTGTACCTCTTCGAAAAAGAGACACGGCACCGCCTTGTCTCGATGGGACTGCAAGAATTTATCACCTGCGATCTTATTAGCCCCTTGCTAGCTAGTCTTGAAATTGCAAAAGGGAATAAAGAAAAAGAGTATGCTGCAGTATTGCACGCAAAATCGATAGACCAGTCTATTTTGCGCATCTCTCTTCTCCCTAGCCTCTTGGAAGTAGTCAAACATAACCAAAATCAAAAAACGTTCGATATCGCAGGTTTTGAGTTAGGTAACGTCCATTTTAAACGTGGATCGGGTTTTGAAGAGAGGCTTGTTTTAGGAATTATCCTTACCGGCCAAAGAGCCCCTTCTTATTACGACCAAAAACCGCCTGCCTTTGATTTTTATTCTCTTAAAGGGATCGTAGAAACTCTACAAAAAAGCCTTCTTCTTCCTCCATTCACTTGCAACAATAAAGAACTCAAAGCCTTTCACCCTCACCGCCAAATAAGTCTCTCTTATGAAGATGACGTCATGGGGGTACTTGGAGAAGTTCATCCAGAAACTTTGAGTGCTTTAGACATTAAGGGAAGAGTCTTTTTTGCAGAGCTCGACATAGAAGATCTGCAAAAAAGAAAAAAAGCACTAGCTAGCTTTACTCCCCTTCCAGAATTTCCAAGTTCAGAGCGTGATCTTACCCTTTCTTTACCTCTCGATAAAGATGCAGAAGAGCTCT
>CAZBHP010000067.1:5499-7608 GCA_964491795.1 uncultured bacterium
CACAGGAGCTGGAGTCCCTCTTGGAGAAAAAAGAATCACTTTGCGCTTCACTTATCGTGACGATAAAAAAACAGTCGATCATGAAAGTGTAGAAAAAGAGCACGCAAAAATCGTCTCTCTCTTAATTTCATAGTTCTCTTCTCGCTGATATACTTTTTGATTGCAAAAAACAGAGTTCTGCTTCATCTTTAATCTTTTCGATCAATTGAAGAGGTTCTTCTATGAAACGCAAGTATGGCATGGCCACAATAGTTTTAGGGATCGCCTGCACTGGATGTGGTGGGCCTGAGAAAAACTACAACGTTATCTCGCAAAGATATATCCATAAATATGGATATGATGTCTCTCGAGAAGAGTGGGAAACACAAAAGCATCCAGGACAAGTTCTAGTTACAATGCGCGATGGCAAGACTATCAGCACTTCGTATGAAGAAGGGGTCTTACACGGACAAAAGACTGAGAGCTATCCTCACAGCCAAACGGTGCAAACGCTAGAGAAATATGAAAAAGGACGCCTCACGAAAAGAGTCTCCTATTCTGTCCGCGGTGTCCCACAAAAAGAAGAACTTTTTAAAGGCCCAAAAGAAGTTCTAGTGACCAGCTGGTATCCAACTGGAACACCTAGAGCAAAAGAAGAACTTAAAGACGACATCTTGTTAAATGGGCAGTACTATACCCTTACTAATGAGCTTGATTCTAAAGTAGAAAACGGAACGGGCGAGCGCACAAAGCGTAACCAAAGTGGAGATCTCCTTTCGAAGGAAATCTTTAGTAATTATGCCCTTACCTACCTCGAAACCTATTATCCAAACAATTCTCCCCATACCACCACCTCTTATGAGAATGGATTGCTCCATGGAGAGAAAAAAATATTTGCGATGAGCGGCGAGCCATTATCGGTTGAAAATTATTTTCACGGGGAAAAACATGGCCCTTCTATCTACTACCAAAACGGCTATAAGTATCTAGAAACCTATTACACTCTAGGTCTTAAAGAAGGCATTGAGCGCCATTATATCGATGGAGATATCGTAGTAGAAGAGACTGAGTATAAAAATGGTCTAAGACACGGTGCCTCGATTATTTTCTGCGATGGCAGCGCAAGAACCTCTTGGTATTTTGATGATCTAAAAGTCTCAAAACCTAAGTTTGAAGAGCTTACAGTTCGCTCTCATGCTATCATGAGTATGCAGCCAGACGCTCAATAAGTTTTTCCTTTTTCAGTCAATACCCATCTAGTAAAAAAACTGATGGGTATTTTTCTTTTCCTATTTTCCCATTTATGGGTATAGATAGAACTATAGAAAGAAATCGAAGAGTTGGAGCTTCGAGACTAAAATATGAACGAAGAAGCCTATATCAAAAAGATCGCAAAATTAGAGTCTCTCAACGATCAGTTGCAGACCGAATTCGATCGCTTACATACTCTCCTTAAAAAAGTAGGTTTCGAAGACGGTATCGCAACGCTCAAAGAAGCGGCTAAAGAGATGCTAGATCGCAAAAAAGACACTAAATAGTGCTTTTATCTTAAAACTCATCTCTTTGATCAGGATCGCCTCCGAAAGCATGCCTCACAGGTTCTGGTTGAAAACAAGGGGCTAATATAAAGTGGTTATACTGCGCTCTTTCTATACTCGCATACAACTTTCTTCCGTTATAAGGGCTTACGATTCCATACAAAGCAGCACACTCAAGAGCCACAATAGCAACAGGACTCGCTATAATCCTTAAGGCATCTATTCCAGCATCTTTAATTCTCTCTTTAAGGGAATAAGGAGCCTCGCTCCATTTCCAAAAATGAAAAAAACTGACAAGTCGGACAATTCTGTAAGCAGTATTTACAAGGACTGCAATTGTATGAACAACAGGGGTCCCAAGTGTAAGTAAAAAACATTTGACTCTCACACAGTTTGGGGATTCATTCCAATACCTTCTCCCTGTGCTTCCATCGATCAAAAATCGGGGGGTATCATCCATAGCCCACCGTTGCCCCTTACTATCCTCTATCCACTGAGAAACGAGTTGGAAATCGTTTAAAATAATGTTTTCCATTTTTCACCTATTATTAAAATAATTAACTTCAATTATTATAAAATTAATGGTTTAAAA
>CAZBHP010000067.1:7618-8700 GCA_964491795.1 uncultured bacterium
TGTTATATATACTTCACCAACTGGTGAAAAATCTGCTTTCAATCCTATTGATAATGAATTTTATAGACTAATATGTAATGTAGAATGATAGTTCCAATATATTAGTTTAATGGGTAAAACTATAAAAATTAATGGTTTAAAATAGAAATATAATTACCAAAAAAAACTGAGGACACCTTATCTCTGAATAAACTCTTTTTTTTCTTCAAAAGAGAGTTTACGGAAAGGCTTAGGATGACGGGCTCCTACGTCCATTTTACGGACACGCCCCTCTTCTAAACATTTTTTTTGACAGCAGCCCTGAGTTTTCTCCATACAGGCGCTGCATGCGATTACAAGGGCATTGCAATCCATGTTAGCGCAATTGTAATAGGTATCAGACTGCGTTTGACAGAATCGACAGATGGCAATCGCCTCTCCCCCTTCCTTAGAAATAGGGACAACAAGACGGTCATCGAAAACAAAGAGCTTGCCTCTCCAATGGGCTCCCCCCTCTTCCAGGCCATACCCAATGACTCCCCCTTTGAGTTGTAAAACCTCTTTAAACCCAAGATCTTTTAGAAGAGGAGAATAGATTTCACAGCGAATCCCCCCTGTGCAATACATCATCACACGGGTCTTGGCTGGATCTACAGTATGGGCTAAATCTTTAGCAAACTGCGGGAATTCTCTAAATGTCTCAATATCTGGACGAATGGCCCCTTCAAAGTAGCCAACAGAGGACTCATAGTTGTTTCTTACATCGATTAGGATCGTATCGGGGTCTTTTTTCTCTAAAAGAGCGCGCCATTCTTTGGGGCTAATGTGCTCGCCCCTTTGGGTTAAATCAACCTCAAGATTCATAGCAACAAGCTCTTTTCTAACCTTAACAGTCAACTTATGAAAAGCATGCTCATGCCATTGATGGATCTTGACCCCCGCATTTTTATACCTGGGATCAGTTTCAAGCCACTCTAGAAAAGAATCGACATCAGAGTTTTTAAGAGAAAGTTGAGCATTAATTCCCTCATGAGAGACGTAAATTCTCCCCTTACTATCGAGGGTCTTTAAAAAATTCTCATGCTCTTTACGAACCTCTAAAG
>CAZBHP010000068.1:0-2671 GCA_964491795.1 uncultured bacterium
GATGATTGGGTGCCGCGAGGGGTTCCAGCTGGAGGTGGAAAGTCCACTGTGAAAAGCCCGCGTGATTGTTCGTCTACAGCATAGAGCCGGTCTTCTGGGGGGTTGCTATAGACACCAGAGCTTTTAACTACTAAGGGAGAAATGGTAACTCCTGAAAGCCTAGTAAGAGGAGCTTTTTCTATACTTGTTGGAAGAGAGATTTTGGATACATTAAAAGTAGATTCCGCTGTTATAACCCTTTCCGGGACTGTCTCTCGTCTATTTACAGAAACTTCTGCAATATAATTAAGATTGTTTTGGTAGATTAAAGTATATATAGTATCGACGTTTGGGTTTTTTTTAAGTGCCATATTAAAGCCTATTTTTTTAATAAAAAATTATTAATTACATGTTACATTATTTTCTGTATAAACAAATAAGGATTTTTATGCCGAAGATCGACGTCGAAGACAATCCTCTGTTACCGACAGGGTCGATGCAGACGGATGAAAAATAAGAGATGCAGGCTATCTAAAATTCTCAACCTATTTTTAAAAGACTATATAAGCCCTATCGTTTTGAGAAAGCTTCTTTAGAAGGAGATAGGGGATACTTATCTTCTAGATAAGATAAGTAATATTCAGCAGAAAATGGCTTACCAATTGCTTTTTCTATCAGCTCAAGGGGGAGATAAAAGCGGCCATGTTGATGGATGTGCTTGTTTAGGAACTCTTTAATGAAAAGAAAATCGCCGTGAGATACTTTCTGTGTCCACTCAGGGTGATTTTTGGTAAGTGTGGAAAAAAGAGCGCCTGCATAAAGATTTCCTAATGTGTAACTTGGAAAGTAGCCCATGTAAGCGAGCGACCAGTGGATATCTTGTAAGCAACCGTCTCTATCATTTTTAGGAGTAATGCCCAGATTTTCTTGCATTTTAGCATTCCAGGCCTCGGGAACATCTTTGATTGCAAGAGTTCCGCTGATGAGCTCTTTTTCCATTTCGTAGCGCAAAATGATGTGAAGGTTGTAGGTCACTTCATCTGCAAAGATACGGATGAATGAGGGGGCTACTTGATTGATGGAGTGGTAAAAGCTTGGAAGAGTGACTCCATGAAGGGCTTTTGGAAAGGCTTCATGGATTTTAGGGAAGTAAAACTGCCAGAAAGGGAGAGAGTGTGCGATGAAAGTCTCCCAGATACGCGATTGACTTTCATGGACGCCAAAGGAGGCAGCTTCACACAAAGGTGTTCCAAAGTGCTCTTTAGGAAGTCCTTGTTCGTAAAGACCGTGACCTGCTTCGTGAACAGCTGCAAGAAACGACTTGAGAAAGTTGTCTTCGTAATAATGGGTGGTAAGACGGATATCATGAGGATAGAGGCCCAGGCAAAAAGGGTGGGCAGTTTGAGCTAGATTGTATTGATCGGTTGGAATGCCCATTCTTTGAATCACATCGTAGGCTAATTGTTTTTGCGCATCGATATCGAAAGGGCCCTGGAGAGGAGGGGCTTTTGCATCGGCTTCTTCCACTTTTTTTAAAAGTGCATGGGTCCTGTTTTTAAGTGAGGCAAAGAGAGGATCGATTGTTTTAACATTCATCTCAGGCTCAAAGAGGTTTAAAAGAGCGTCATAGGGATGGTCTTTATAGCCCAAAAGGTCTGCTTTTTTTTGCAGAAGAGAGACGATCTTTTTAAGATGAGGTGCAAAAATAGAAAAGGAGCCCTTGTTTTTAGCCTCTTTCCAGGCAGAGAGTGCAAGAGTTGTTGTCTCTGTCATCTTTTTGACAAAAGAGAGGGGTAAGTTTTTCACTTGAGCGTAGTCTCGGGCGCATTCGCGGACGACCGCTTTTTCTTGGGGAGAGAGATGTGGATCTTTTTCTAAAGAAGAGAGAAGAGAGGCGTAGCTTTTCGAGGTTTTTAATTTATGAATCCGCTCATGTAAGACTTGATTTTGTTCCGCACGTAGAGGTAGCCCTTCTTTAGGCATATGCGTTTCTTGGTCCCATTCTAAAAGCCGTAGCGCTGAAGTGTAGAGAGCAGCTTCCTTTCCACATTTACACAGTTTCTGGTAGTTTTTCGAGCTCTTGTTTGTTGCCATAAATCATCCTATAAAAAGGTGGGGTATAAAAAAGTAGAGATAAATTAAAGAGGGCAAGAGGCAAGCTTCCGAAGAGGTAATCGGAGAGCCAGTGTGCGCCAACAACTAGCCGTGGTAAGAGGAAAGGGATAGAGGCTAAGAAGGCACTAAACCCAATTTTGGGGCCCCGTAAAATATACATGGAAATCCAAAATAGAAAGATCGTGTTCCCATGTCCGGAGGGGTAAGATCTAGTAGAGTGTGCTTTGAGAGGGATCCAGCTGACAAGGTCGGAGATGTAGACAAAATCTGGAAGAACCAGGCTTGGAGAGGGTCTGAAAATCCTCCAGGCTTTGTTAAAGAGGTAGCCGTACCAAACATAAACCAGAAAAAAGTAAAGGAGCAGAAGGACAAAGACGAGAACGCGTGCTTTTTTTTCCTCTCGAGTGGGGGCAGAGATACAATAAGAGAAAAAGAAAATGAAGATGACTACGTCAAAGAGCCAGTCGCCGATAGAAGAGTTTAGACAGGCAAAGAAATTCCACACAAACGGCCCAGCATTGAGTAAACTGTGAAGAAATGATGCGGTCTTTACATCGACTGGATAGAAAAGAGCTCG